>NZ_JBWQOJ010000002.1:0-191941 GCF_056591795.1 Maritimimonas sp. 2210JD6-3
AATACCTATAAAGTCTTTTCCAAAATCGCTATCAAAAAAATTATCATTAAAAAAATGTTTGCTAAAAAGTGAATCTTTTGAAAAAACATCTTTAAACTCTTCTTCTTCAAATGCTGAATAGTTAGTAAAGAATCTTGATTTAAAAGACTGTATTAAACTATCTCTATCTATGGTAGACAGATTATCAAATTTATCACTAGATGACCAAGAATAAACACTATCATACCTAATTAAGTTTCCTCTTTCGTCAAATTCTTTATTAACACTCCAAGAACCTTCTGGTTGCTCAATTGCTTTTTTCTTGTTTTCTTTTGTTTTTTGTTTTTCAAGGTCATTTTTCTGCCCTTTACAACTAATGCAAAAAAGAACCGCTATCAATACTAAAATATACTTTTTCATTTTTCAAATTTTAATTTAACATCAGACTCGAAAGCAATAATAACTTATAATTTGAGATGAGACTGAGAAATAGTCTCATCTCAATATTTTTATTAAAGTTTAACTGTAGTTATGAAATCTTAATTGTTCTAGAGGGCTTTTGCTTGGCCTCTTCTTTCTTTGGCAAATGAATACTTAAAATACCTTCATTATAACTTGCTTTAATTTTAGCTTCATCTACGGTCTCAGGTAAACTAAAAGTTCTTTTAAATGAAGAGTATCCAAACTCTCGACGCGTGTAATTTTCTTGCTGTTGTTCGTCTTCTTCTGTTGTATTTGAAGAGATAGACAAAACTTGATTGTCAAGGTCAATTTGGAAATCTGATTTTTTTAAACCTGGTACGGCCATTTCGACCATGTAGGAATCAGCATTTTCTTTAATATTTACTTTTGGTAAGGTTATTCCAGTATTGAAATTTGAGGTGAAAACTGCTGGTAGATCTCTATTAAATATATCATCTAACCAATTTGACCAACTTGGAAAGCTAACATTTGAATTTGTACTTGTTAAACTTCCGTTTTTAGGAACACTTGCTAAATTGCTCATAATTTAAAAATTTAAGTTATACATTATTTAAAATTCGAAATCTTTACTAATTTCATTTTTAAAAGAACAAATAAAATACCAAAATGAATAAAAGCATATCTTTGTCTTACAGTTAGCTGAAATTAAGAGATGTAAATGTCAAATTTTCAGAATTACTATTACCCGATTTCTAAAATTAATGTCAAATTGACATTTGAATTTTTGAATAAAAAAAATGAAATGTTGACTGATAATACTTACAGTATCAAATTATAAACTTAAGTACACCTAGTTTAGTATTACCTTTTTTAACGAGCCCTTAGGTAGATAGTCAACGTCTATTTCTATAGTGAAAAGCTCACGGTAGATGATTATATGCTAAACAAATTGACAACAAAGTAAGTACCTTACTAAATTTATACTTTCTGATTTACAGTATAACTACGCCATTTCTCTAAACAAGCACTCATATCATTAGGGATTTCAGAATCAAATTCTAGCCACTTTTTTGTAATTAGGTGTTCAAAACCTAACGTTTTAGCATGTAATGCTTGCCGTGGCAGTATTTTAAAACAATTATCTACGAACTGTTTGTATTTACTAAACGTAGTTCCTTTTAAAATCTTATCTCCTCCATAGCGCTCGTCATTAAACAGCGTATGACCAATATGCTTAAAATGCGCTCGTATTTGATGCGTTCTACCCGTTTCTAATTTACATTGAACCAATGTAACATAACTAAAACGCTCAATCACTTTGTAATGTGTAACTGCTTGCTTGCCGTGTTCACCATCTAGAAATACATCCATCTAAAGGCTATTTTTAAAACTTCTACCAATGTTGCCCGTAATAGTACCTTCATTTTCTGCTACATTACCCCAAACCAATGCTAAGTATTTTCTAGCTGTCGTCCTATCAAAAAACCGCTTGGTCAGACATTTTATTATATACTCTAAATCAAGATAAAAATCATCAAACCTAAAGACCAGAAATACTGATAAACATCAAAATTTTATTTGCATTTTCTCTAGCTCCTTATTTGATTTTAAAAAAATTATACAAATTGTACTAAAGTCGGTTTAACTTCAATCTATCTATTTGGTAAGTGAGATAGTTATTTATATTAAATTCTTCCACTCTATAAAAAGTAAGATTAATATTAAGAAATGTTAATCTATAAATAATTCTAAGATCAATATTTGTTGACAAAATTATTTAGCTTGCTTCTTAACTTAATTTATTCGAACTTTGCTTATACAGATATGTGTTAGAATATAAGCATATCTCATCTTTAGAAATCATAGTTTTTATGCCTATATCTACAAAGTTAAGCTTACTTAAAAACTGGTTTAAAAATCATCGTGGAACGATTACTGCCTTTTCTGGAGGCGTAGATTCTTCTTTGGTTTTATATATTTCAAAATTAGTTTTAAAGGAAAACGCAATAGGGCTTATTTCTAATTCTGAAAGTCTAAAGCGCAAGGACTTTGAAATTGCTTTTTCATTTTGTCAAGATCATAATATATCTTTAGAAATAATTAAGACAAATGAACTAAATGATCTAAACTACACTTCTAATCCTACTAACAGATGTTTTTTTTGTAAAAATCACCTATATAAAGACATGTTAGATATAGTAAAAAAAAAATACCCTGAATATACCATTCTCAATGGCACTAATTTTGACGATTTAGGAGATTATAGACCTGGATTAAAAGCTGCTAAAATTCATCAAATTAAATCACCTCTGGCAGAACTTAAAATTAACAAAAAAGAAGTTATTGAGATGGCTAAATTATTAGATCTAAAGGTAGCCAATAAACCTCCAAGTCCTTGCTTAAGCTCTAGAATACCTTATGGGGTTACTGTAAATAATGAGCGATTAAAACGAATTGAAAATGCTGAATATCTATTAAATAGTTTTGGTTTTAATCAAGTTCGTGTTAGATATAGAGAAAATGTAGCATCTATTGAAGTACCAAGTTATGAAGTAGAGAATCTCAAGAGACAATTTCAAGAAATCTCGAAAGGTGTTAAAATGCTTGGTTTCAGTGACGTTATTATTGATCATGAAGGATTTGTGTCTGGTAAATTAAATCGTGTACTAATATGACTAATAATTTCAATATAGATTCTTCTAGAAAAGAACGCTTAGGCTTTGATGAAGTTATTTTTGGGGCTTCAAAAAGTATTTCTTTACTCAATAAATTACTTAATGAATATACTAAAAGAGGGGAAAATGTTCTTGTTACAAAACTTCAAAAAGACAAAGCAAAATTTTTATTAAATACTTTTAAAAATGCTTTTTATGATGAAGATTCACAAATTTTCACATTAAACCAAATAGACACTAATCATACCAATCCTAACGTATGTATTGTTTCAGGTGGAAGTTCAGACATTGGTGTGGTTAATGAGGCCTTTTATACACTTGCATATATGGGTATAAATGCTAAGATTATTCACGATGTTGGAGTTGCTGGGGTACACAGATTATTAGAAAGAATAGATGAGTTAAAAACATTTGATATTTTAATTGTGGTTGCAGGTTTTGAAGGTGCTTTACCAACGTTAGTTGGCGGTTTGTTACCTCAACCCATAATTGCTGTACCAACATCTGTTGGATATGGTACTGCAAAAAATGGTGAAACTGCATTAAATGCTATGCTTACCAGTTGCGCTAATGGTATTTCAGTGACTAATATAGATAATGGGTATGGCGCTGCAATGTGTGCCTTCAGAATATTAAATTTAAAGTAGTTATGAATACAATCTACATTGAAGCTTTCTCAGGTTTATCTGGAAATATGTTTTTAAGTGCATTTTGCGAACTGTTAGGTGACTATAATATACTTAGTAACTTACCTCGAAAAATCAATCTAACTGAAGCTGAAATTATAATAGAAAAAGTTAATAAAAATGGTATTAGTTGTAAATACGTTGAAGTTATTGACCTAAATAAAACTATTGAATCTGATCTAAACAAAAATCATTCTCAAAATCATAAACATAATCATTCTCATAACCATGGTAATACAAGGTATTTAAAAGATATCCAAAAAATTATTGAAAATGCTCACATTAGTAAAAATGCTAAAGACATAGCACGTGAAATTTTTTTAATAATTGGTAACGCAGAATCTAAGATACATAATATACCAATAGATAAGATTCATTTTCATGAAATTAGCGGTGTAGATTCTATTATTGACATTATTGGCAATGCAGTTTTAATAGATAAATTAAATATCTCTAAAACACTATGTACTTCTGTATGTACCGGATTTGGCATGGTAGAAACACAACACGGTATCTTGCCTGTACCTGCTCCAGCGACACTCGAAATATTAAAAGATATGCCAATTTATTCTGGTAAAGAAAAAGGAGAAAAAACAACACCAACAGGTGCAGCTATTCTAAAATATTTAGACCCAGAGTTTACAAACTCAAAAAGCTGCATATTTAAGAAAATAGCTTACGGCCCAGGAAAATTAGATTTCCATCGTCCAAATGTAGTAAGAATATCACTGTTGAAAAAAGATAAAGTTAAAATCGATCCAGAAGAATATGTTCAAATGGAAACCTCTATTGACGACATGTCTCCAGAATATTTAGGTATCGATTTTCAACAGGAATTATTGAACATAGGTGCTCTTGACTTTAGCATATCACAAGAAGTCATGAAAAAAGGACGATTTGGATTTATACTTAAAATTATTCTTAAAAAAGAATCTTTAGACAAAGTATCAAAATATCTATTTGAGAACACAAGCACTATTGGAGTTAGATTTTTTAATATTGAACGCATAGAATTACCCAGAAAACTCATAAAAAAACAAACAGTTTATGGGAACTTGACTTTTAAAGAAGCTATTACATCATCAGGAAGTATAAAAATCAAACCTGAATTTGATGATATCAAAAATATTAGCAAAGAGTCAGCCCTATCACCTTATCAAATTAAAAACAAAATAAATCTAAATCAATAATTCTCTTTTACTCATATAAAAACTTCCATTTATTATGGTACTAAATATTAAAATTATAAATGCAACACCAATTATATCTCAATACATGCATAATTTTTTTAATAATGAATGAGTAAGTTAAAATACTTTAATAAATAGTAATAATTAGTTTTTCTGATTTACAGTATAATTACGCCATTTCTCTAACGCATCTTTCATATCTTCAGGTAGTTCAGAATCAAATTCTAACCACTTTTTTGAAATTGGGTGTTCAAAACCTAACGTTTTGGCATGTAATGCTTGCCGTGGCAGTATTTTAAAACAATTATCTACGAACTGCTTGTATTTACTAAACGTAGTTCCTTTTAAGATTTTATTACCTCCATAGCGCTCGTCATTAAACAGCGTATGACCAATATGCTTAAAATGCGCTCGTATTTGATGCGTTCTACCCGTTTCTAACTTGCATTGAACTAATGTAACATAACTAAAACGCTCAATCACTTTGTAATGTGTAACTGCATGCTTGCCATGTTCACCTTCTGGGAAGACATCCATCTGAAGACGATTTTTAAAACTTCTACCAATGTTGCCAGTAATAGTACCTTCATCTTCTGCTACATTACCCCAAACCAATGCTAAGTATTTTCTAGCTGTCGTCCTATCAAAAAATTGCTTGGCTAAATGTGCCATGGCGTATTCAGTTTTTGCTACAACTAAAAGTCCACTCGTATCTTTATCGATTCTATGTACTAACCCAGGGCGCTCATTAGAATTTTTTGGTAAATTTTCAATATGATGAATGAGTCCGTTTACTAAAGTGCCGCTGTAATTTCCATGACCAGGGTGCACTACCATGCCTGCTGGTTTATTAACAACGATTACTTCATCATCTTCAAAAACAATATCAATTGGAATAGCTTCAGCAACTAATAAATTTTCATGTGGAGGATGTGCTAAAACTACTCTTACAATATCATTAGGCTTAACTTTATAATTGGCTTTAACAGCTTTTTCATTAACTAGAACATTGCCTGCTTTGACAGCTTGTTGAATTTTATTTCGAGTGGCATTCTCAATAAAATTCATTAAAAATTTATCTACACGTAGAGGCTCTTGACCTTCGGCAGCTGTAAATTTAAAATGCTCAAAAAGGTCATCTTGTTCTATTTCTAACGGTTCATTGCTCATTCGTCATCATCGCTACCTAATTTACCATCTCCTAAAACCAAATCTATTTTAGAATTTTTGGGTATCATATCTCCTTTAGAAAGTTTTTTCCCATTAAATTTTAGTTCGCGAACTACATCGCGACCAATATCTGGTATATAAGAAGATGAGCCGATTCGAAAACCTATAGAAGTTAAATGCGTTACTACTTGTCTTTTGGTCTTACCAAAAACATCAGGAATAGCAACTTTTCGGTAATTAGAAGCATTTAAGGTTAAGTATATTTTTCGCCCTTCTTTTACAAAGTCTCCCGCTTCTGGGTTTTGCTCTAACACTGATTTTGGAGGGAAATCAGGGTTGAAAGTTGCAGAATCTAAAATTTTATAGGATAGTTCTAAAGTTTCTAATTTAGTATTAGCCTCATCTAATGAAAGCTTTGCTAAATCTGGCACTTCAATTTTCTGATTGTGATTTGTGCTAAAATTTAAAAATCTAGTCAATAGAAAGAAACCTATAATCAAACTCAAAACTATAATGATTATAGTACGTAAGAATTGTTTACTTTTTAGATACTGTAGTAGTTGCATTTGATTTTCATTTTGCAAAGACAAACTTAGTTAAAAAACAATAAAAAATGTATTTTTATACTTTAATCTAGTAGTACATTGAAGAAAAATATAGCCATTATCATGGGAGGCTACTCTAGCGAGTATGGCATTTCTATTAAAAGTGGAGAAGTCGTTTACCAACATCTTGATAAAAAAAAATACACTATTTTTAAAGTACATATCTTAAAAGATAAATGGGCGGTCGTTGTAAATGATGAAGAGTATCCCATTAATAAGCATGATTTTTCGTGTATTATTGACGATACTACTATAAAATTCGACTGTGTTTTTAATGCCATACATGGGCATCCAGGTGAAGATGGCGTTATTCTAGCTTATTTTGATCTTATACAATTAAAACATACTTCGGCTCCTTTCTATCAAATGGCATTAACATTTAATAAACGTGACACGTTAAGTGTTGTAAAACAGTATGGTATAAAAACAGCTGCTTCGGTATATTTAGATAAGGGTGATGTGATTGAAGAAAATAAGATTATCGATAAAGTTGGTTTGCCATGTTTTGTCAAACCAAATAATGCTGGTTCTAGTTTCGGTATCAGTAAAGTATACAAAAAAGAGAACTTACAGAAGGCTCTTGATAAAGCTTTCACGGAAGATCATGAAATTTTAATTGAGTCTTTTTTAGATGGTACCGAAGTTTCAATTGGCGTTATCAACTACAAAGACAAGACAAAAGTATTGGCTCCTACAGAAATCGTCTCTGAAAATGATTTTTTTGATTATGAAGCGAAGTACTTAGGAGCTTCAAAAGAAATAACGCCAGCCAGAATCTCTGAAAAACAACTAAGTAATTTAAATTATGTCGCTAAAAAGGTGTATACTATTTTAAACTTGAGTGGATTTTCGAGGGCAGAGTATATATTTATAGGTGATGAACCGTATTTCTTAGAAATAAATACGGTACCCGGTTTAACAGAAGCTAGTTTATTACCGCAACAAGCAGCACACGCAGGAATATCATTGCACGATTTATTTGAAAATGCGATTGAGCAGGCACTTCTTAGGAATTAAGATTTTTTGAAACAGGAATCAAGACTATGAAAAGGCATAATTTCAAAAAATTACATATCTGGCAAGAAAGTATTGAATTGATAACTAAGAATTATGAATTTACATCAAAATTACCTAACTATGAAGAATTTGGCCTAAGAAGTCAGCTTAATAGATCTTCTGTTTCAATTGCATCAAATATTGCTGAAGGAACGAGCAAAAGAACCAACAAACATTTTGTTAAGTTTTTAGAAGACAGTTTAGGATCAGCTTTTGAATGGGAAACACAAATAATTATTTGTAGAAACTTAAATTTCATTGCTCAACAAGAGTTTGAAGAATTAGAAATTAGAATTAAAAAACTACAGCAGAAAATCTCAAATTTTATTGATAAGTTAGATGATTAATTGTCATGTTTCTTGTTTCTAAATAATCTTGAATCAATATGAAGAAAAAAGCAATTTTTCCTGGATCTTTTGATCCGATAACCTTAGGACACTACGATATTATAAAGCGCGGTGTACAATTATTTGATGAAGTAATTGTTGCTATAGGGATAAATGCCGATAAAAAATACATGTTTTCCCTCGAAGAACGTAAACAATTTATTGAAAAAGCATTTAAAGATGAACCAAAAGTTACCGTTGTTACGTATAAAGGACTCACGGTAGATTTTTGTAAAGAAATTAATGTTGATTTCATTTTACGTGGTTTACGAAATCCTGCCGATTTTGAATTTGAAAAAGCGATTGCTCACACCAATCGCGATTTAGCCCCTATAGAAACCGTTTTCTTATTAACAGCAGCTAGCACCTCGTATATCTCATCATCGATTGTGCGCGATGTGATTCGTAATAACGGTGACTATACAAAATTAGTTCCAACAAGTGTAAGGATACAATAATCAAGATAAATATACCTAATTTGAAATTAATTCTATAAAAATATCATTTCGATCGTTTAATGGACTTCGCAACCTTTCCCGCTTAAATCCGCTAGATATAGAATAAGTTTTACCAAGATAATTCTCAAAAACAGCATGTGAATATCCTAAGGTAGTATAGGTACTGAAAATTTCTGAACTTCTATTGTAATCTATTGCTTCTTTCTTGTGTGCACTTGTCGTTCCTACTGACCAATTCGGATCATTATTTGTACCCCATACCTTAGTCGCATCTACACTTAAGCCAGTAGGGAATTGAGGAAATTGAAATTGACCAACCAGTACGGCATTTTTAACATCGTAAATTGCATTAGAAGAGGGGTTTACCAAAATTTGCTCTCTTTCATTAAAAATAGCTGGATCTAAAAAATCAGAAGTAAAAGGAATAGCTAGTTCAGATGTAGCGATAAGTTCACCGTTTTCGTCTAAATTTACGAAAATAGAAGTGGTCTCTTGATGATGCCCAATGAGAACTCCACCATCAACGCTCACCATTCGATATCCTGTGTAAGTTGGTGCATTATTGTATAGTTCTGTTTGTACTATCTCGGTTAACGTTGAAACATTTCTTGAAAAAGAATACACTCTATTATTGGCAATAAATACCCATATATTATTCCCTAAGTATTCATAATCATCAAAGCTAGGTAGGGTACCATGTGTAATGCTATATTTGTAATTAAGATCTTCTGTAAAAAATAACAGTTCACTACCCTGTTCAATAGTTATCTCTGTGCCATTAGTCGACGTTATGATTTTTACAGGTGCTGAAGTCAACGTATTTAAATCTCTATTAGAAATCGCCTCTGTTATATTCGTTTCATAGTTATAACGATGAATTGCGTAGGTATTATTAGTATGTCCGTAAAAATAAATTATAGGTTCGGTATTTGAAATCGCAAAGGACTCTATAGCCTCTAAATCTATAATTTCATCTCTTTTAACAGGTACTGTCCAAGCGCTTGTTGTAGTGCCTATTTCTGCATAACTTCTTTGTCCAAAAATAGTGTAGGCATATACTGTGTAGGTAGGATTCTCAATGTATGGAATCTCATCTACGGTAAAATTAGTAACCGTAATGTCTTCAATACTGGCAACAACATATTCCTGATCACCATAACCTGTAATACCAGGATCTTGATTACTAACAGTTATTTCATAACGATCAAAATAATTACCGCTAAAAGAATCCCAACTAAACAATATAGTGTTTCCATTTATTGTTGGTTGCTTTTGATTGATGCCAGGAACCTCTAGCTGAGAAGTAGAAAAACCGACCAATTCACTTTCTCCCAAAAGACCATTCTGATTGTAAATTCTTAAAAAGTAGCATAGCTCTTCTTTTGGAGGAGGTGTAAGATCAGTAAATGTATTTGTACCAACTTGCGTGATCGTTTCAATCAATTGTGCATTATCCTTCGTGCAATCTGAGTCACTTCGATATATCTCATAACGATCAAAACCTTCAAAACCATCATAAGCTAACCACTCAAATTTGATTTCTACTAATGGATTATCATAGACATTAAAAAAAGTTGACGAATAACGATCAAAGTCACGAGGTTGGTACGCATTAGCATTGATGGTGACAACATCTGGTATACCATCTTCATCAACATCTAATCGTACTTTAAACGTAAGTCTACTTGAATTCAAATTAGTAACTACCATTTCGTCGGTTTGTCCTGCATTATTTCGTAGTGTAATAACACCATTACTGACAGACCAATTCAGTTGTTGTGATGAGAAGCTGCAGTCTGAGCTTGTAAAAAGGTATTCTATATATTTCCCCTCATCGTTAAAAATAAAGAAATCCCTGCCGCAATCTAAATACTCAACAGAAACCGGAAATGTCTCCCCTTCAAAAGCCACATTAGTGATAGACCAGTACTGTTTCAACAAACCTTCATCAACATTACTCAATGCATTACTATAAAAGTCATCTTCATCAATTGAACTACCATCATCGCTAGAGCAACCAACAAAAAGCACTATAAAGGTCAAACAATAAATGAAATAGAATTTACTCGAAAAATCAGTCATAACAGCTGTAGCTTTACGGTTAATAAGCTTCTTTGGGTTTAAAACGTAAGTTTTAACGTCTTCTTTAAAATTTGCTATGAATTTAAAAAAAGTTTTTAAATCAAATAAAGAATTTCTTGAAACCAACTATCCCCAGGGCAAGCCATAGGGGTATTTCGCCAGTTTCATTTTGACCTCAGGGTCAAAAACCGAAATCCTATTATTTAGATTCTCGTTTTCACGGGAATGACAATTTCAACGGATACCCCGATGCAAGCATGCAGGAAATTCTTTTCGATTAAAGAATGTCATACTCAGACAACGATTTAGGAAATTTTTCAGGATTTTCAGCAAGATGATATCGCGGGTCATCTATAGCCTCTACAATCACACCATGAAATTTAGTACTTGCTTTGTACATTAAGGCTTTACAGTCTTCACTAAGATGTTTTAGTTTGATATTTTTACCAGCACTTTGATATTTTTCAACCAAATTAAATAATGCCTCGAGCGCAGAATGATCAGAAACACGACTTTCTATAAAATCAATTTCTACATTCTGAGGATCATTTTTAACATCGAACTTTTCATTAAAGGAAGAAATGCTTCCAAAAAATAACGGACCCCAAATTTCATATACTTTCGTACCATCTTCTTTGATACGTTTACGAGCACGAATACGTTTCGCGTTTTCCCAAGAAAACACTAATGCCGAAATTATAACGCCCGCAATAACAGCAATTGCTAAATCAAATATTACAGTTAAGCCAGAAACAGCGATTAGAACAATTAAATCTGAAACCGGAATCTTATTCATAATTCTAAAGCTTGACCACGCGAACGTACCAATCACAACCATAAACATGACACCGACCAATGCTGCAATCGGTATACGCTCGATTAAGCCAGAAGCAAACAAAATAAATACAAGTAACATCAAGGCTGCAAAAATTCCAGAAAGTCGTCCTCTTCCGCCCCCTTTTATATTAATAATTGATTGACCAATCATTGCACAACCACCCATACCTCCAAACAAACCGGTAACGATGTTGGCCCCGCCTTGCGCAAGGCATTCTCTATTTGAGTTTCCGCGCGTTTCTGTAAGTTCGTCAACCAAATTTAACGTCATCAGCGATTCTATTAAACCGATTGCCGCTAAAATTAAGGCATAAGGACCTATAAATCGCAAGGTTTCCCATGTAAAGGGAACTTTACTAAATATTTCTGATTGAAAAACTGGTAAACCTCCTTTTAACCCTTCACCTCCTCCTTCGCGAATAAAACTACCAACCGTAGCTACCTCTAAATTGCCAAAAATAGCAATACCAGATACTACTAAAATAGCTATCAAGGCTTCTGGTAATTTTTTAGTGAGCTTAGGTAGTCCCCACATGATTGCCATGGTAAGACCAACTAAACCGATCATTGTCCAAAGACTCATTCCTTGCATCCAAACTTTTTCACCATTCACCGTTTCTTTGAACATGCCAAGTTGCGAGAGAAATATTACGATCGCCAAACCATTTACAAAACCCATCATAACTGGATGTGGAATCAATCGTACAAATTTACCAAGCTTTAAAACGCCCGCTAACATTTGTATGATACCCATTAAAATCACGGTAGCAAAAAGATAATAGAGTCCTAAATTCTCTCCTTCTACTCCCATCGTATTACCTTCAGATACCAACGAGACCATCACAACGGCCAACGCTCCTGTAGCTCCTGAAATCATACCGGGGCGACCTCCAAAAATAGCAGTGATCAATCCGATCATAAAAGCAGCATATAAACCAACTAAAGGATCTACACCCGCAACAAAAGCAAAAGCAACGGCTTCTGGCACCAGGGCGAGTGCCACGGTTAATCCACTTAAAATATCATTTTTAGCATTGGCTGTACGCTTTCGAATGAATTCGGTCATCATCTTAAAATTTAAGTCGGCAAAGGTACATAATTATTAGTCTTATAAACCTTTTCTTCTCTACTATTATAGTATGAAGGATACTTAAAAAACAGGTATTATAAGATAAATTTTTTATCACTATATTTTAAATAACAAACTCACTTAGGAGCTTAATGTTTCCATAAGTGTTGCTTCGTATTTTATTTAAGTTACCACTCTTCATCCATACTACTTTCGTGATACCTTCTTCTAACTGAGGTTTCAATAGCTCATCAGAGCTCGCATACATTTTATACCAATACGAAGTTTTTAATATTAATTTCTCTTTGTATTTATATACATGGTATGTTTCTAATAATAAATCGTATAACTTAACCTGATCTAAACCACATTCTTCTTTTACTTCTCTTATTGCAGCTTCATTGATTAGCTCACCTTTATCAACCTTTCCTTTTGGCAAATCCCATTTATCATGTCTATAGATCCATAGTGTCTCATGTTTTTCATTAAAGACTAATCCGCCAGCAGCTTCGATGTGTTTAAAATTTGATTGAAAGCTTTCCCATAAAAAGTCTAGGTTATTATGGTAGTAACAAATTTTGCGATTATTATTTAATAGAAAGTGTTCTGCAATCTCAGAAAAATTATCGCTTGAATATTCTTTGCATGCTATATCCTTTGCATTTAAACATCTTTCGGTCAAATAAATTACAGAATCGTTTATAAAAATTGTATACATTTGTGTATATGATTTTAGACAAAAATACGGCAAAAAAAACTGCCGAATTGCTTTTAAAAATTAAAGCAATAAAACTTAAACCAAACGAACCATTTACATGGGCTTCAGGCTGGAAATCACCCATTTATTGTGACAATAGAACTACCTTATCTTTTGTAGATATACGCAATTTTTTACGAGAAAATTTAGCAAAAATCATTTTAGAAAAATTTGGAAAACCTGATGTTATTGCTGGGGTAGCTACTGGTGCTATTGCTATAGGTGTTTTAGTAGCCCAAGAACTTGGCGTACCTTTTGTATATGTAAGACCAGAACCTAAAAAGCATGGTCGTAAAAATCAAGTTGAAGGTCATTTAGAAAATGGCCAAAATGTAGTAGTAGTTGAAGATCTAATTAGCACAGGTAAAAGTAGTTTAAATGCTGTGAAAGCGTTGCAAGAGGAAAATGCAACTGTAAAAGGAATGATCGCAATTTTTTCGTATGGATTTGATTTTGCCAAAGAAAATTTTGAAAAATCTAATGTAGAACTATTAACTTTGAGTGATTACGAACATTTACTAGAACAAGCAATTGAAACAAATTATATAAATACTAAAGAATTACAAACGCTACAAGAATGGCGCAAAAGCCCAAATACGTGGCAATAATTAAACAAAAGAATGAATTTAGAAAGCCCAACTGTTACCGCTCATAAATCTGGTAAAGAAATGTATGAATTTCTTGCTGACCCAGCTAATTTCGAAAAAATTATGCCAGAAAATATTGATAAGTTTGAAACGCGTGAAAACGGATTTGTCTTTGCTTTAAAAGGCATGCCAGAGATCAAATTAAAAATTAAAGAATTAGTACCCAATAGTACAGTTATTCTAGGGGCCGCTAGTGATAAATTGCCCTTTACCTTGACTGGACATATTGAAGAAATAGATGAAAACTCTAGTGAAGTGCAACTCGTTTTTGATGGTAAATTTAATGCAATGATGGCGATGATGGTTAAGAGCCCTTTGAAGAAATTTATTGGAACATTGAGTGAAAATATTGCAGCGCTCTAAATAAATTTTATTTCTTTAAGATCAAAGGTCTTAATAGTTTCATTTTCTAAAGCAACTACTAATTTGCCCGTATCGTTAATACCTTGAATCCTACCCATAAACTTATTTTTAAATGTATCTTCAAACATTGAGGGTACATTTATTTTATATAAGTTAGCTTCATAAGTAGCCTTTATTTGATCAAAAGCTTTTAGTTCTATATAGTTGAGATACTTTTTTAAGTTTTCAATAATGGCATGAAGAAGTTTATCCTTATCAATCTCGCGCTCTAAAATTTTTTTCAAAGAAGTAGCCTTAGGTAAATTGTGAAAATTTTCCTGATTAACATTTAATCCAATACCTATAACGGAACGCAAAATATGCGTATTAATGACAGTATTTTCAATTAATATCCCTACTAGTTTTTTTGAAGCTGACATAATGTCGTTTGGCCACTTAACTGTAAGCTTTTCTGGAATATACTCATATAACGTATCAAATACTGCAAGCGAAACAACACAATTTAAAAAGAAAGATTTCGAAACGTCAAATTCCTTAAATTTACACAGAACACTAAATGTCAGGTTTTTACCTGGTTCAGATTGCCATTTATTTTCAATCTGACCTCTACCCGAAGTTTGCTTTTCGGCAACCACGACCGTAAGATTAGCTACAGAAGCATCTTTCGCTAATTCTTTTAAAAAATCATTCGTAGAATTAATGGCATCAAGTTTGACTAATTTCATAGTATATTTATACAAATATAACATTTCATTAACGATAAAATATAATACCTTTGTAGGTAAGCTTAAAGAATTTTAATGACGCAGAAAAAAACGAGTTCAGATCAGTTAATAACTGAGATTATAAAAGGAATAGAACAAGTTAAAGGTAGTGAAATAACAATTTTAGACCTAAGAGATATTGAAAATACAGTATGCGAGTATTTTGTGATTTGTGAAGGTAATTCTAATACACAAGTTAATGCAATATCAGGATCCGTTCAAAAAACAGTAAGCAAAGCTTTAAAAGATAAACCTTGGCATGTAGAAGGTGAGGCAAATGCTGAATGGATATTGATAGATTACGTTAATGTGGTGGTACATATTTTTCAAAAGCAAGTTAGAGAGTTTTATGACATTGAAAGCCTTTGGGGCGATGCTAAAACTACTTCAATTCAAACCACTTATTAATCCAACATTTTATAATTAGACAAAGATAGATGAGCAAAGAAAATAAAGATAATAAACCTTTTAAGGAGTTTAAATTTAAATTTAATTTCTATTGGGTGTATGGCATTTTATTCGCCTTAATAATTGGATATCAGTTTTTTAGTAGTGCCAGTATGGGTGCTAATAAATTATCTGATAATGAATTTAAAACCATTCTTCAAGAAAATGATATTAAAAAAATTGTTGTTGTAAATGATGATTTTGCCCAAGTTTTTATAAAAAAAGATGCTTTATCGAAAGAAAAGCATAAATCTAAATCTACTGGTTTACTTAATAGTAGCGGACCTCTTTATACGTATGATTTTGGTGATTTGCAAAATTTTGAAAATGAATTAAAAACGTATAAATCTGAGAACAACTTAGATTTTGACCGAGATAATATAAAACAAACCAATATCTGGGATGGTCTTTTTGTATGGTTACCGTTCATATTTATTATTGCAATTTGGATTTTCATCATGCGCCGTATGTCTGGAGCTGGCGGTGGTGGCGGACCTGGCGGACAAATATTCAATATTGGTAAGTCTAAAGCAAAGCTTTTTGATCAAGATCAAAAAGTGCAAACATCTTTTAAAGATGTTGCAGGATTAGAAGGAGCAAAAGAAGAAGTACAAGAAATTGTTGATTTTCTAAAAAATCCTGAAAAATACACTCGGTTAGGTGGAAAAATTCCGAAAGGTGCGCTACTAGTTGGTCCTCCAGGAACTGGTAAAACCTTATTAGCAAAGGCCGTTGCTGGAGAAGCAAAAGTACCTTTCTTTTCATTATCTGGTTCTGATTTCGTTGAAATGTTTGTAGGTGTGGGTGCTTCACGTGTTCGAGACCTTTTTAAACAAGCTGCGCAAAAATCGCCATCTATTATTTTCATCGATGAAATAGATGCTATTGGTAGAGCAAGAGGAAGAAATAATATTACTGGTGGTAATGATGAGCGTGAAAACACCTTAAATCAATTACTAACAGAGATGGATGGTTTTGGTACTGATACCAATGTAATTGTATTAGCGGCAACCAACCGAGCAGATGTATTAGATAAAGCCTTAATGCGTGCAGGTAGATTTGATAGACAGATATATGTTGACCTACCTGATATGAATGAGCGTAAAGAAATATTTGAAGTACATGTAAAACCTCTAAAACTCGACAAAAGTGTTGATGTAGATTTTCTTGCAAAACAAACTCCAGGGTTTTCGGGTGCAGACATAGCCAATGTATGTAATGAAGCTGCTTTAAACGCTGCCAGAAACAACCACAAAGCTGTTACACATCAAGATTTCTTAGATGCTGTTGATAGAATTGTTGGCGGTTTAGAAAAGAAAAATAAAATCATCACACAAAAAGAGAAAGAAACGATTGCTTATCATGAAGCGGGTCACGCTACTGTAAGTTGGATGTTAGAACATGCCGCTCCCTTAGTAAAAGTTACCATCGTACCTAGAGGACAATCATTAGGTGCCGCATGGTATTTACCTGAAGAGCGCATGATTGTTAGAACTGAGCAAATGCAAGATGAAATGTGCGCTACTTTAGGGGGTAGAGCTGCTGAAAAAATAATTTTTAATAAAATATCTACAGGTGCTCTTAGTGATTTAGAAAAAATTACGAAACAAGCGCGTGCTATGGTTGCCGTGTATGGATTAAGTGAAAAGTTAGGAAACATTACGTACTACGATTCAAGCGGGCAAAGTGATTATAATTTCTCAAAGCCTTACAGTGAAGAAACAGCACAATTAATAGATAAAGAAATTTCAGCTATTATTGAGACACAATATGTAAGAGCAATCGATATTTTAAATAAACATAAAGATAAGCTTACAGAGCTTGCTGAATTATTACTTGAAAAAGAAGTAATTTTTAGTGATGATTTAGAAAGAATATTTGGTAAACGCCCGTTTAAAAAAGAACCTTTAGCGCAAAGAAAAAAAGTTGATGATGTTGAAACTTCTGAAGCAAAAAATACTAATACTGCTAAAGATGTAAACAATGAGGGCGAGATTTCAACAGAATTCGCCTAGTTTTTCCTATTTTCTTACTTTTGAGTAGAAGCGCTACATTTATATTATGAATCTATTCAAGAAAATTTTTAACGCAACTAGAGAGGAGGCTAACTTTTCTGGCTCGCAGACAGCGGTACTCGATACTGCACAGTCAGTTGACGATATTTTTGTACACAACTTTATAAAAAAAGGAGGTAAATTCTTATACTGTTCTTCTCTAGAAGAGGTTAATCAGAATCTTTTAAATATAATTGAAGAAAATAATTGGGACAAGGTATGTTGTTTAGATAATGATCTCAAAAAATTACTAACTGTAATTAATAAAAAACATACTGAAAGCATGCTACCAAATGGGGTATTCTTTAGTTTATGTGAGCAGCTTATTTCTGATAACGGTAGTGTTTTATTCTCTTCAAACCAAGTAAACCAGCATAAATTATCTGTACTTCCTAAAAACTTTATTGTACTCGCGAGAACGAGCCAATTGGTGCGATCTACGAGTGAAGCGTTGATGGCCGTACGAAAAAACTATGTACACGATTTTCCTACAAATATAAGTTCCGTAAAAAGTTATATGCCCGGTAAGGCAGAAGATGATTTTTTAAATTTTGGAAATGCAAATGCTAAAAATTTGTATTTACTTTTGTTAGAAGATCTCTAAGACATGAAAGAACTCTTAATTAGAGCATTATCAGGCTTAGCCTATGTAACCGTAATTGTTGCTGCCGCATTCTATTCAAAAGAATCATTTTATTTAGTATTTTATATACTTATGATGATTTCTCTTTACGAGTTTAAAAGACTCATAGGTCTTCGTTACAATTGGGTATATGTTGTTGCAACACTCATATATTTTCGTTTTGCAAGTTTTGAATTTGTCAATTACGAATACCTGCATTTTTTTCTAATCATATCTTTATTTTTTCCATTTATTTATCAATTATTTAAACCAAAAATTAGTATCACCTCAAGTAAAATAGGTCATTTTTTCCTTTCAATAGCTTATATTGCTTTACCATTTTCTTTTATGACGAGTATTCCATTTTTTAATGATAGCTATCATCCTAAAATTATTATCAGTGTATTTGGCCTCATTTGGGCAAATGATACATTCGCATATGTGGTAGGGCGTACATTAGGTCGCACAAAACTTTATGAGAAAATATCACCCAATAAAACCGTTGAAGGTGCCATTGGCGGATTGGTCGCAGGACTTATAGCAGCGTATTTTTTATCAAAATATATTACCGTATTATCATTAACAAGTTGGTTTATTATTGCTTTATTAGTATTTACATTTGGATTATTAGGAGATCTCATTGAGTCTAAATTTAAAAGAGAAGCTGGTGTAAAAGACAGTAGTAATTTTATACCTGGTCATGGCGGATTTTTAGATAGATTAGACAGTATTATATTCGCCGCTCCTTTTGTTTATGTATATTTACATTTAATTAACGTCTCGTAATGTTTCATAGAGAAGGATATAAAATTATCATGATAGCTACCATAGTAGCAGCACTATTTTTTTTATTGATTGATAAATTTGTGACAATTGGTTGGTTAAATACAACACTCATGTTAGTAGTACTTGTATTTTTCGTATTGATACTACAATTTTTTAGGAATCCGAAACGTGAAACCGTTGAGAACTTAGATCAAATCATAGCACCCGTTGATGGAAAAGTAGTCGTTATCGAAGAAGTCGAAGAAAAAGAATACTTTAAAGATAAACGTAGGCAGGTTTCAATTTTTATGTCTCCTTTAAATGTTCATGTTACAAGATATCCTATAACAGGAAAGGTAATGTTTAGCAAATATCACCCTGGTAAATATTTAGTAGCTTGGCATCCTAAAGCTTCAGAAGATAATGAACGTACTACTATAGTTGTAGAGAATGCTAATGTTGGAAAAATTTTATACCGACAAATTGCTGGAGCACTTGCAAAACGTATTGTAAACTATGCAAGAGTTGGTGATAGCGCAGCACAAGGTGCTGATGCTGGATTTATTAAATTTGGATCAAGGGTTGATCTTTTTCTACCTTTGAATATGAAAATAAATGTTGCTCTTAATGATAAGGCTACAGGAGGTAAAACAGTAATAGCAGAAAGAATTTAAAGCTACAAAAAGCTTTGACTATGTCAGAAGATTTAAATAATAAATTTCAAAAAGCATATGAAATTTCTTCTTCTATTAAAGAGAATTTACCACCTGATATTATGTTAAAACTTTATGCTTATTACAAACAGGCATTACAAGATGAAAATTACAATAGGCCTTCTGGCGATAATGAAGTGAGAAATGCATTTAAACTAAATGCTCTGTTGCAGGCAAGTGATATTGATCGAGAAGAAGCTAAAAAATTGTATATAGCATTAGTTGAACAAATTACCAATCAAAAAATAGATTAACTTATAATAAAATTTTAATTAAATGAAAAGAATTATTTACATAGCGTTGCTATTTAGCTTTTTAATCATCTCTTGTAAAAAAAATAAAGAAGTAAAAAAAGATCCTGCCAAATTCTCGGTAGTTGCCGAAACCATTACTGTAAATTGGACGGGGTATAAGACTACCGATAAGATTGCTGTTAAAGGTAAATTCGAAACCGTAGAAATTTCAAATAATAAAGAGGCAAACACTGCTGTAGAAGCTCTAAACGGTATTAAATTTAGTCTCCCTGTAAGTAGTTTAGTTTCAGGAAATGAGGATCGCGATAGTAAGCTTAAATCTTTGTTCTTTGCCGTAATGGATGCAACTACATCATTAACTGGAACTCTTAATCTCGGTGAAGATAGTAAAGGAACTCTTACGCTTAAAATGAACGGAGTAACTAAAGATATACCTATTAGCTATGTGGTAAGTGACCAGATTGTGCAATTACAAGGAACCTTAGATATAGTAGAGGATTTTCAAGCGCAAGCGGCTTTAGAATCAATTCATAAGGCATGTTTTGAACTTCATAAAGGTCCAGATTTAGTGAGTAAGACTTGGAGTGAAGTAGGTATCGATGCCGCGATATACCTTAAGAAGAAATAAAAAAAGCTGCTTTAAGCATCAGCCATGGTCGGAAGAAAAAATCTTCCGACTTTTTTATTTTATGAAATAGTTCTAGCAATGGCTTAATTGATTGATTATCAGATTATTATCTTTTTTTGTGAAATGATTTTAGTATCTTGTTATCTGATAATCAATATATTATGTCGGTATTTAAAGATCATAAAATTACAAGTAAGTCAATTATTGAGTGTTATACCAGAAACGCTTTTGTCCAAATTATCATTAACCACTAAAGTAGATTACTATACCAAAGTTCTTCATGGCAAAAAAATGTTCTATTTGTTACTTTATGGTATTGTAGAGAATGAAAAACTAAGCCAACGCACTTTATAGAGGATACCTTTAATGATTATCTATTTAAAAACACTTTTTGATTTAGATAAATATGAAACCATAAGACGAAGTTCTATCTCTGAAAGATTATCCAAGATCGATTTCGATTACTTCCGTCAAATATACCAGTGCATTTATCAGCAATTTCACGATGCCTATCCTAACAAGGATAAAGAAAAATACCATTTAATCCATGTAGATAGCTCTATGGTCAGTGAGGCTTCTGCCAAATTATTAAATGGTATTGACCATAAAAATGGAAAGAAATTTGTTAAATACAGTATGGCTTTTGATGGTTTGTTACCTTGTCATTCAGAGGTATTTACTAGCGCAAAGTATTCCAGCGAAGATATGGCTTTACCCGAGACTATAATGAATCATGTAAAGCAAGAAATACATCATCAAAATACTTATGTTATTGATAGAGGGCTTCAATCTACAAGAATAATGAACTCATTTACTGATGATGCTGTTACTTTTATTGTTAGAGCAAAAGAAAACCGAAAACATGTAGAACTACAATCTTTAGTTGAGCAAGCTCAAGATTTAGATTTAGGAGAATTAATCCTTGTTAAAGACAGTAAAGTACATCTTTATACAGGAAAACCTATCCACAACAAAAAAGGAACTATTCATTACAGAGAAGAGTTGGTAGCAACGCCTTTTCGTTTAATTGTAGCGAAAACAAAAACGGAAAACCCAAAAAGAGTTTTGGTTTATTACCAATGATTTTGATTTATCTGCTAAAGAAATCACTTAAGCATACAGAAGGCGTTGGGATATTGAAGTCTTTTTCGTTTTATAAAACAAGAACTCAATGTAAGTCATCTTGTATCATTAAATAAAAATGGAATAGAGGTTATGCTATACATGACTTTAATTGTTGCTATGTTAATCTTAATCTATAAACAAGCCAATAAATTAGGATACAAAACTGCTAAAAGAAGATTTAAAATGGAACTTAGAAATTTAGCTATTGCTATGATTATTGTAGACTCTCAAGGAAACTTAGACCATTTTGAAACATAAAAAAATGGCCAGAATTTCTTCCGACCATGACTGGCTGTAAAGCAGCTTTTTTTATTTAATTTTTATTTCAAATGATTTTCGGTCTTCAAGAGTTCCCGTTAGAATATCTTCTGTTGAGATTTTGCCTACACCAGCTGGGGTTCCCGTAAATAGAACATCTCCTTTTTTAAGCGTAAAAAATTGAGAAACATAGGCAATGAGTTCATCTATTTTCCAAAGCATTGATGAAGTATTACCATCCTGAACAACTACATTGTTCTTTAGTAATTGAAAGTTTAAATTATCTAAGTAAAAATCACCTTTAGGGTAAAAATCACCAATAACTGCACTGCCATCAAAAGCTTTCGCTTTTTCCCATGGCAAACCCTTTTCCTTACATGTAGCTTGTACATCTCGTGCCGTGAAATCGATTCCTAATCCTATCTCATCATAATAGTTATGCGCAAACTTAGCCGCAATATGCTTTCCTACTTTATTAATCTTCACCAATACTTCTACTTCATAATGAATTTCATCAGAAAAAGCAGGTATAAAAAAAGGCATTTTTTTAGGCAAAATAGCCGAATCTGGCTTTAAAAAAACTACAGGATGGTCGGGACGTTCATTTGCTAATTCTTCAATATGCTTTGCATAATTACGTCCGATACAAATAATCTTCATGGATAGAATTTTTATTTATTAAGGAATCCATTTTTTTACAAAATTTGGCTTACGCTTCTCTAAAAATGCATTACGCCCTTCTTTCGCTTCTTCGGTCATATAAGCCAAACGTGTTGCTTCTCCAGCAAAAACTTGCTGGCCAACCATACCATCATCAGTTAAATTCATAGCAAACTTGAGCATTTTTATTGACGTAGGAGATTTTGCCAACACTTCTTGTGCCCAATCATAGGCTGTTTGTTCTAATTCTTCATGCGGTATCACAGCATTTACCATTCCCATTTCATACCCTTCTTGCGCAGAATAATTTCTTCCTAAAAAGAATATCTCTCTCGCTTTTTTTTGACCAACCATTTTCGCTAAATATGCCGAACCATACCCACCATCGAAACTTGTCACATCGGCATCTGTTTGTTTAAAAATAGCATGTTCTTTACTTGCCAGTGTCATGTCACAGACTACATGCAAACTATGACCTCCACCAACTGCCCATCCAGGTACAACAGCAATAACAACTTTAGGCATAAACCGAATTAAGCGTTGCACTTCTAAAATATTCAATCTATGATAACCGTCCTCACCAACATAACCTTGATGTCCCCTAGCTTTTTGGTCACCACCACTGCAAAAAGAATACACGCCATCTTTTGTTGATGGCCCTTCGGCAGAGAGCAAAATAACTCCAATACTCGTATCTTCTTGTGCATCATAAAAAGCATTATAGAGTTCTTTGGTTGTCCTAGGTCTAAAAGCATTTCGAACATTCGGTCGGTTAAAAGCTATTCTAGCAACGCCATTATATTTTTTATAAGTGATATCCTCAAAATTACCAACTTCGATCCAGTTCGGTTCATTCATAATAATTAATCCTTTTTTTCGTTTGTAAATATACAATTATGATAAAACATTAATTAAATAGACAAAAATTACTTTAAAATAAAAACCAATGAAAAAATCGTTCGCTAAACTATTTTTAATACTCTTCTCTGTTTATGGGTTTTCTCAGAATACCCATTTAGAAAAGTTTAAGTCTGCTGAGATGGCTGGAGAATTAAATAATGAGCGTATATTAAAAATATATGTTCCTGATTCTTACAAGGAAGATTCTACAAGAGTATATCCATTAGCAGTAGTACTTGACGCTGAATATCTTTTTGACATTTATGTCGCTAATTCTAAACTTTTTGCATTGAAGGACAAAGCTCCAGAGCAAATTGTAGTTGGTATTTACCAAAATCAGAAAAATGAACGCAAAACTGATTGCGAAATTAGTGTTGCAAATGGTTTACTAACCGAAACGAGCTCTAAATTCTATAGATTTGTCAAAAACGAATTGGTTTCACATATTGAAAGTAAATATAGAATTTCGCCATTTCGAACTATTGTTGGTAATACTTTAACAGCAAATTTTGCCAATTATTTTCTAGTAGAAAATAATCCTGCGTTTAATGCTTACATAAATATTAATCCATTATTTCCGCCAGAAGTTGCTGGTTTATTTAAAGGGAAAATTCCTGGTATCGAAAACAATACATACTTCTATATGAATACTGGTGAGTATAATGGCGTAAAGAAAGATGAAGCCATTAATCAGATTCATTATATTTTGAATAATATTGAGAACGAAAATTTTATTTATAAGTTTGATGAATTCAATAATTCTACAAAGATTTCATCTATTGGTCAAGCAATACCTGCGGCTTTAGCACATTTATTTGAAATGTATTCTCCAATTTCAAGACAAGAATTCGAAGATCATATTGCGGAATTGAGTCCAGCAGAGGCTATAGAATATTTAGAACGTAAGTATGTTGAGATTCAGTATTTGTTTGGTTCTAACTTAAAGATTAGACAACGCGATATTTTTGCTGTCGAATCTATAGTATTAGATAAAGAAGATGGTGCTTATTTAGAAGAATTCGGTAAGATGATCAACAGATTATATCCAGAATCTCCCATAGGTGATTATTATATTGGTCAATATTACGAAACTGGTAATGATCTAAAGCGTGCTTTAAAATTCTATAAAAATGGTTATGCAAAGATTTCCTCTGATGATCCTAATGCAGACGGTTATTATCAAAATGTTGAACGTGTTTTAGCAAAAACAAAGAAAAAGAACGAGCCTTTAGATGATGAGGAAACACTAGAAAAAGCTAGTACTAATGAAGTAGAAGAAGAATCTGAAGGAGGAAAATAAAATAGTTCTCTAAATATAATATTAATAAAGCTCAGGAAAACTGAGCTTTATTTTTTTAATAGATATATACCATCAGCAGCAATTTTAATCTTTTTTTGTTTGTAAAGATTTCCTACAGCCTTTTTAAAGCTCTTCTTACTCATGTTTAAAAGTCTTTTAATGTCTTTAGGTGAACTTCTATCTGTTACAGTTAAAACACCATCATTTTGCTCTAACGCTTCTAATATTTTATTTGAGAAGATATCTATGCTATTTTTAAAACCTTGAGGTGTTAAAGCAACATCGATTCTATCATCTTCTCTAATTTTCTTTATATATCCCTTAGTTCTGTCTCCAGTTTTAATATCGCTAAAAATTTCATTACTATATAATAATCCCTCATACTCTTCTTCTATTAATACAACATATCCCAATGGGGTTTGCTTACCTATAATTAGATCAACTTTATCACCTTCTTTCATTTTCTTCTCATATATTAAAATAAAAAGCCCCGCGTTAATGCGAGGCTTACTTTTTATTCAAAACTTTATTTAAAACTTAATCGCTTTTTTACTTATTTCAGCACCATTTTCTAACGTTGCATTCAATACCAAAACAGTTCCTTTAGCAATGCTATTCGTATTAAGTGTAAAGTCAACTTGATTAGGATTTGCATCAATTAATAATCTACCTAACATATCATACACTTTGATATTAGTTACTGAATCACTTGCTCTAACTCTTAACGTATTATTTTCATTAGCTACAATAAAATTATTATTTAATATTTCATCATCTACTCCTAACACAGACTTATTGAATTGTAAAGTAAACCTATCGGAAAAGCTTCCTGTTTCAGTAACTTCAAATTCATAAGGAGAAGCCTTGAGATCATGTACAATATTCAAATAGTTATCTACTAAGTAAATTTCTTCAGTATTCAATATACCTTCCATTTTATGAATGGATATATTGAAGGTCTCCTTCACATATGCATCAAATCCAATTGAGATTTGCTTATCAGAATTATAAGTTCCTAAACCTTGTATAGCGTATCTACCATCATTAATATTCGAGTATAAGCTAATATAATTACCCGCACTAAATTTTTGTGCATCATAGAAATTATCTTCTCCATCTGTAGCTTTATCAAAGAAACCTATCAGTATTTGATTAAAAGCGCCACCCTCTTTACTGGTTGCATTTAACCACAATCTATCTTTTAGATCATTATTAGACTTATTTTTATCATTATTTTCTCTAAAAAATTGAGTGTTTTGTCCATCCACTCTCATATCGTTGGTAAAGAAAATTGAGCCTCTGCTTTTTGCGTTTACGAAGAAACCTTGAGCAGAGCCAATAATACCATTTGGCACTGGACAAGTTCCGCAGGCAGCTACACCACCAGAACCATTATAAGTTGCATAATCATTTACACTGTAATCATTTAAAATACCCTCATTATTTACAAATGCTGTATTATGTGTCCATAACCAAATAGAGCCATTTAACGCTCCACCTTGAATTTCAACATTAGGACCATGTGTTAAAAAATTGTTTGCAGATATTGCCGAAGGATACGGATTACCAATAAGGTTAAAACCTCCTCCTCCATTAGGAAAATTAGTATCTACTTCAACAAAGATGTCTATTTCCCCATTATAGGGTGTACCTGTGAAGGTTATATTGTGTTGTGTGCTTCCAGAAGGTGCCTCTGAAATATAACCTCTTGCCTGTTCTAAGCCTCCGCTCTTAACTTTCCAACTTCCAAAATTACCGCTACCTGTTAAACCAGGTTTATCCCATTCAAAAATACGCTCAGCAGGTGCTCCTGTATTCGTGAAAACTGACGTAGTAGCTCCCTGTACTGGAGAAGACCAATAGGTAAAATCATCAGAATTATTAAGTACTGTAGAACTTTCTTGTTTCGTAATTGAACCAGATATAGTGGCATTTTCATCGACAGTAATTAACGCAGCTTGATCACCCAATACAAATGAACCATTAATAAAAAGATTTTTAAAAACCTTAACATAGTTGCTAGTTGAACCACTAAAATTTAAGCTTCCTGATACTGTGAGGTTGCAAGCTGTAATAGTTCCTGAGCCTGCGTTATATGTTCCATTAATTATAGCATTTTTTGTTTTGTCGGGTAAGCCATTATTCCACGAAGAAGTATATGTAGTAGGACCTACCGTTTGAGTTCCAAGAAATAAGTTAGAAGAAGAGGGCGCACTATCAACCTCAGAAGTGGTTAGCGTTATGTAATCAGTCACTGAAGGCGTGGCACTTGCATTATAAGCAAACGTAGTAGAGGGTGCCTCATTGGTACCACATCCTTTGATATAAGTAGTACTACTTCCCCAATTCGTACCATTAGAGCTACCTATAACACCTATAATGTCAATTCTTGCATTATAACTATCTATTTCGTTAGAGCCAGAAATCATGATCACATCTCTACCTGAAAAGACTGCAGCAGGAGTTGGAGTGCCTGACCGAGTAGCCGAAGGATTTTTGAAAACTACCACTTGACCTGCAGCTAAAGTTGGTATTTGAATACTAGCATCTGGGGCTGTATTACTTATTGAAGATAATACTAAATCAGAATCATATAGACACAAGAAAAATTGTTGCGTTACTGTACTCGAAGAAATATTCTTTATTTCTATGTAGTCTTCATTACCATTCTCATAATATTGCGTAATTAATAAAGGCGCACCAGTAGGTGTATTATCTGTGGCTTGCGCCGTAATAGCAAATGTATAAGGATCTTCTGTATCAGGATCATTTGTTCTTATTCTTACTGTTGTAGCACTTGTAACTCCTACAGTAGTTGGGGTAAATATCACATCAAAAGTAGTTGTTTGACCTCCAGATAAAGGATTTGTCATACTAGATGTATTAATAGTAAATTGCGAATCATTACCTAATGAAAAACCAACATTTGTAATATCTAAATTTGCATTACCAGTATTTCTTATGGTAAAAGTTCTTGTAATAGAATTTCCAATCGTTGTAGTTCCAAAGTCAGTTCCATCTGCAACATCTGGTGTAGTGTCAGCATCTGCAATTATAATTGTATTTGAAGAATCTGCAACTTCAATATCAGGTTCAGTTAAAACAACTCCATTAGCTGCAATATTAAAAGTGTAAATCTCTTCTGACGCATCTGGGTCATTTGTTTCTAAAAGTACTGTTCCTGTTGCCGAACCAGGAGTAGTAGAGTTAAAAATAACATTAAAAGTTGTAGAACCACCTGCAGGAACAGGATTTGTTATACCAGTAATATTGATAGAAAATTGTGAATTAGAACCAGTTTGCATCTGTAAGCCCAGTATATTTAATGAGGCACTACCTGTATTCTGAATTGTAAACGTTCTTTGTAAAGACGAACCTACATTCACGTCTCCAAAATCAGTTCCGTTAGCAGCATTGGGAGTATTACTTCCATCAGCTATATCTATTCCATTACCTTGAACATTAACGTCTGGCACTGGTGGGAACTCACTCTCAGCCCTAATATTGACAATATAAGGGTTTTCGTCACTATCATCATGTATAATGAAAAGACTTGTATTAATAACTCCAACGGTTGCTGGGGCATTAAAAGTTATTCCAATAGTTTCACTACTATTCGCTGGAATAGAAGCAGGAAGCGGTGATGTTATTTGAAAATTACCGTCAGGCACAAATGCAGAAACAATAGATAAAGGTGCTCCTCCTGTATTTTGTACTACAAAAAATCGTTCAGAAGACGAGGTTCCTGTTTCAAAAGATCCAAAATCAGTTCCATCCGCACTTGTTGGTGTATTTGATCCGTTACCTGGTATGTCAATTCCATTTCCTTGTACATTTATATCTGGAGAATTAACTGTTGTCGCTCTTATATTCACTTGATAATTTGCTTCATCTCCATCTGTATTTACTATAAACAATGTAGCATTAATTACTTGTGCAGTAGCCGATCCATTATAGGTAATGCCTATTTGTGATGACGAATTAGCAGGTATAGAAGAACTAGGCGTCGTGGTGATTGTGAAAATATTATTACTAATGACAGTACTAAGAATAGATAATGGAACATTTCCTGTATTATTTATTTCAAATATTTGTTCACCTGAACCTTGGTTTAAAGCAAAAGAACCAAAGTCGGTCCCATCCGCGGTTACAGGCGTATTAGTACCATCTCCAACAATAGAAATCGTGTTACCCGTTACATCTATTTCTGCCTGTGCTTGTATAATTCCAATTGAAATAAAAGCAAGAACGATCGAGCATAGTAATTTTTTCATCATAAAGTATATTTAATTATCCCTTTTTTCTTTTTAGAAGTACTTTTTCTCTGTAAAGTACAAATATATAAATTAATCTATTAGTTAGATGAGTTTTAAATCATTTATTATATTCTGTTTTAAATGCTCATTCAGCATAGATATGATTTTTGTTTTTCCATAACTCAATTCTTCTCTTAAAGCAGCTGATCTAAGTTTTACTTTCAATATATTATTTTTAAATAATATATCGTCTGTGTATGATACAACACCAGCCCCCATAACCTCATTCCATGCTTGTTTAACTTCTATAACAGTAATGCCTTTTTGCAAATTATTTTCGACAAGCATTTCTTTCATAGCTTGCTCCATAGACAAAAAGTCATTCGTGCGTTTAGTCATGTAATTTCTTTTCTATGTTAAACATTTTGTACGGTTGATTTGTCCTTTTAATCACTTCTTCTGTTCTTTCGCCATGCGTATCGCTTATAAAAAGCTGTCCAAAATCATCTTCATTTACTAACGAGATGATTTTTGATACCCTAGAAGCATCTAATTTATCAAATATATCATCTAATAACAACAATGGCGTGGTATTTAATTGATTTTTTATTAAATCAAATTGAGCTAATTTCAATGCTATTAAATATGATTTTTTTTGTCCTTGAGAACCAAACTTCTTAATCGAGTAACCATCTATAGTAAATAACAAGTCATCTTTGTGAATTCCTACTGAAGTATATTGTAAGAGTCTATCTTTTTCAATAGTTACTTCTAGCAATTTATTAAAATCATCTTTTTCTAAATGAGATTTATATACCAAACCAACCTCTTCACTGCTATCAGTTATATACTTGTAACGTTTCTTAAAAAGAGGTATAAAATCTAGTAAAAATTCTTTCCTCTTCTGGTAAATCTTTACACCTAATTCAGTTAATTGCTCATTATAAACGGCTACATTCATCGCATCATAAACGTGATTTAATGCAAAATATTTTAATAAAGCATTTCTTTGTGAAAGCACTTTGTTATAGGCTATTAGATCTTGTAAATACAGTGTGTCTGATTGTGATATAACACTATCGACAAATTTTCTTCGAACATCACTACCTTCTACTATCAAATCGGTATCTGAGGGCGATACAATAACTAACGGTATTAATCCAATATGATCAGAAAGTTTATCGTATATTTTACCGTTTCTCTTTACTACTTTTTTCTGACCTCGTTTTAAACTACAACTTATAAGTTCTGATCGTTTGTTTTTTTTAAAAGTTCCTTCTATAAGATAAAAATCTTCATTGTGTTTAATATTTTGAGTAGCAATACTATTAAAATATCCTCTCGCAAAAGAAAGGTGATAAATAGCATCTAAAACATTGGTTTTACCAACTCCATTATTACCAACAAAGCAGTTAATCTTCTCATCAAAATCATATTCTAACGAGTCAAAATTTTTATAATTTATTAAAGCTATTTTTTTAAGAAACATCAGCTATTTAAGTGCTTCTGCAAAAAAACAAAATTTAGACTAATTAACCCTATATCAATTCAATAAAAAATTATATTTTTGCGCATCCAAATTTGAATACGAATGGCAACTTATAAGAAAAGAGGAAATAAAGTAAAAAAGCAAGTTCAGCAGAATATAGAAGAGAACAGTACTACAGCAGAAGTATTTAATACTTTAGATGAAACTGCCTCAAAATCGGAACAATGGATAGAAAAGAATAGTAAGATTTTGTTTAGTGGTCTCATACTGGTATTAGGTTTGATCTTAGCTTATGGTGCTTATAAAAAATATGTGCAAGAACCTAAGGAGATTGAAGCAGCAGATGAATTAGCCTACCCAAAAAGTTTTTTCGATCAAGCTCAAAATAACCAAGTTGCAAAAGATTCTCTTTATAATTTGGCACTAAATGGTGCTGATGGTAAATATGGACTTCTAGATATTGTTGATAATTACGGTAGCACTAATGCAGGAAATCTAGCAAAATATATGGCAGGAATTTCGTATCTAAAAATGAATGATTATGAAAATGCTATTTCACAATTAGGTGACTTTTCAACTGATGATGAAATTCTAGGAGCACTGGCATTAGGAAATATTGGAGATGCTTTTGCGGAGATTAATCAGCCCGAAGATGCACTTGAGTATTACACAAAAGCAGCAAATTTTAAGAGTAATGATTTTACCTCGCCAATATATTTAATGAAAGCAGGTAATACCGCATTAGATTTAAAAAAATTTAAAATAGCTGAAGAGCTCTTTACAAAAATAAAAGATAAACATAGTTCTTCTGAGGAGGCAAAAGAAATAGAAGGTTATATAAATAAAGCTAAATTAGCGCAACAATAATTAGCTATTATGGCTACAACCAATTTATCGAACTACGATAAAGCATCAATCCCAAACGCGAAAAATCTTCGGTTTGGGATTGTTGTTTCAGAATGGAATCCTTCTATTACAGAAAATCTGTATAAAGGAACCTTTAAAACTTTACTTGAGAACGGCACTAAAAAAGAGAATATTACACGTCTTAATGTACCTGGCAGTTATGAATTGATCTACGGTAGTAAACATTTGTTAAAAACGAATAATTTTGATGCTGTAATTGCAATAGGATGTGTAATACAAGGAGAAACTAAACATTTCGACTTTGTTTGTGATGCTGTATCGCAAGGTATTAAAGACCTAAATATTCAATACAATATTCCTACTATATTTTGTGTACTTACCGATAACACGATGCAACAATCTATTGATCGATCTGGAGGCAAACATGGCAACAAAGGAGTTGAATGTGCAATAACAGCTATTAAAATGGCAACTTTATGATAGTTTTAACGACTATCTGAAAAATAAATTTGACCACATTCCTTTATTTAAGTAAATTTGACTTTAACGTAGTTGCTTAAAGCATCTGTCAATGAAAGTTTTTAAAAAAGAACATAAAAAGTTTGATTACCAACCACGATATTATAAAGGTGAAGGAAATCCTTTTAAAATAAAGCATAAATTTGATGACTATAGATCAACTACAGGTAAAAACAAAAATTTAAAAACAAAATTCGTCGATGCAGTTGACGAATTAAAAAAAACCGAAGGTAGAGAAACGTACAGAACGATATTTATTATTGTAGCAATTTTGCTATTTATTTTCTTATACCTTATTGATTTTGACCTTTCAATTTTCCAAAAAGAATAATGCCAGACATCATTCAGTTACTTCCCGATCACGTGGCAAATCAAATAGCAGCAGGTGAGGTCGTTCAAAGACCTGCTTCTGTTGTAAAAGAATTGTTAGAAAATGCTATTGATGCTAATGCAACAGAAATCAAATTACTTATTAAAGACGCTGGCAAGACACTTATACAGGTTATTGACAATGGTGCTGGTATGAGTGAAACTGACGCACGAATGGCTTTTGAGCGACATGCTACTTCTAAAATACGTGCAGCAGAAGACTTATTTAATCTTACCACTAAAGGATTTAGAGGTGAAGCCCTAGCTTCTATTGTTGCGGTATCGCATGTAGAATTAAAAACCAAGCAAGAAGATAACGAGCTTGGCGTACAGATAAAACTTGAAGGTAGTAAAATTATTTCTCAAAACTTAGTTTCTACTCCAACGGGTACTAGTATCTCAATAAAGCATTTATTCTATAATATTCCCGCTAGGCGTAACTTTTTAAAATCTGATACCGTAGAACTTAGACATATTATTGATGAATTTCATCGCGTTGCATTAGTGCATCATACTATTTCTTTTTCACTGTATCACAATGATGGAGAGCTTTTTAATCTTAAACCTAGCAATTTAAGACAACGTATTGTTGGTATATTAGGAGCTAAAACCAACGAGAAATTGGTTCCGATAAATGAGGAAACCGATATTATTAAAATCGAAGGTTTTATTGCTAAACCCAATTTTGCTAAGAAAAAAAGAGGTGAACAATACTTTTTTGTAAATGATCGATTTATAAAACATGGTTATCTGCACCATGCCGTTGTGAGTGCTTTTGAAGGCTTATTGGCTCATGGATATCATCCTACTTATTTTTTGTATTTAAAAGTGCCTCCTACTACTTTAGATGTAAATATTCATCCTACAAAAACAGAAGTTAAATTTGATAATGAGCACGCACTCTATGCGATTATAAGATCAACTATCAAGCATAGCTTAGGTCAATATAATGTAGCACCAGTTTTAGATTTTGAAAAAAATACTGGTTTAGAAGTACCTTATGATTATACACAGAAAAAAGCGAGTACTCCGCAGATAAAAATTGATCCTACCTTCAACCCTTTTGAAACTGAAAAAAAAACTACTCCTTCTTACCAAAAAGAATCGAGTGCTAACTGGGATTCTTTATATGTAAATATTAAAAATGATGCTTTAGCAATAGAACATTTAGAGGTTGATGCACAAGAGGTTACCAAAGAGTTATTTGACAAACAGCAAGCGAATTCTAAAGCGAAAACATTTCAAATACACCAGAAATATATCTTAAGTGTTATTAAGTCAGGAATCGTTTTAATAGATCAAAATCTAGCACATCAACGGGTTTTATATGAAGATTTTTTAACGAGAATAACATTAGATGAAGCGGCTAGCCAACAATTACTCTTCCCTATTGAAATTAATTTCACTCCTAAGGAAACAGGCTTTCTTAAAGAGATGAGAAATGACCTAGAAAGTTTAGGATTTCAATTTGATAGTATTGTAAAAGAGAGTATTGTTATAAAAGGGATTCCTAATTTGGTTAAAGAAAGTGAAATAAGAGCATTACTAGAAGAGCTGTTAGAAAATGTACGCCACGAAATCCCAGAAACCAGTTTTAGTCAAACCGATATCATTGCAAAGAGTTTAGCAAAAAGTTTGGCTATAAAAAATGGTGTTAAACTTGAAAATATAGAACAAGAAGAGCTGTTAGAGCGACTATTTTCTTGTAAAGAACCTAATCATTCACCGTATGGTAAGAGTACATTTATAACCTTACCATTAGAGGAAATTCAACTAAAATTCGACAATTAAGCTATGATGCGAATTACCGATACCGTAAAACATTTAATCATAATAAATGTATTATTTTTTCTAGCTGCTAAGTTTGTTTACCCACAATTACAAGACTTGTTTGCCTTACATTTCCCTAAAAATCCAAATTTTGGTATTTGGCAATATGTAACAAGTATGTTTATGCATAGTCAACAGTCTATAATGCACATTGCATTTAATATGTTTGGTTTATGGATGTTCGGCAGCCCCTTAGAACAGATATGGGGAAGAAATAAATTTTTATTCTTTTACTTCTCTGCTGGAATAGGAGCAGGACTTATTTACACATTAGTTAACTATTTACAGTTTAATGCTGCTTTTGATAGTCTCATAAGTACCGAAAGTATTTCTAGCAAAGAAATTTATGATTTAATGGATAGAACTAAGTTTTATCAAAACAGTATGCTACAAAAAATTAATGCTATTTATAGCGTCCCAGCTGTAGGAGCATCTGGTGCTCTTTACGGTCTTTTAGCTGCATTTGGTATGAAGTTCCCTGATTCAAAACTGGCCTTAATATTTTTTCCGGTACCCGTAGCAGCAAAATATTTTATACCTGTGATGATTGGTATTGACTTGTTTTCTGGATTAACGGGTTTTTCAATTTTTGGCTCTGGTAATATTGCACATTTTGCACATGTTGGTGGTGCTTTGGTTGGTTTTCTAATCGTTATGTATTGGAATAAAAATCAGTTTAAGCGCTGGGATAAAAAATAGTGAGACAAGACACATGAGTAATTCGTTAGGCTATATAAAACAGCGGTTTCAAACCGCAACTATCGTAGATCAAGTTATCTATGTTAATGTTGCTGTTTATATACTTACGTATGTAGTAAAAGCTATTTCATTCTTAATGAAATGGAGCGAGAATCCGTTATTTGATCTTTTCGCATTACCAGCAAAATTTAATGCTTATCTACCAAAATTTTGGACCATCTTTACCTATGGTTTTTTACATGGAGGCTTTTGGCATATTTTATTTAATCTACTTGTATTATATTACTTAGGAAATTTATTTTTAGATTTTTTTTCTAGGAAACAATTTATCACATACTTTATTACAGGAATCATAGCAGGTGGCGTTATATTTTTAGTAAGCTATAATTACCTTCCAGCATTAAAAGATCAATCTACCATTTTAGTAGGAGCGTCTGCTGGAGTTACCGCCATTGTAATAGGCTTAGCTACCAAAATACCTAATTATGCCATTCATCTAAGATTTATTGGCGCTATCAAATTATGGCATATTGCACTACTCTTCATATTAAAAGACATTGTTCAATTACCTTTAGGAAACACAGGCGGGCATTTAGCACATTTAGGAGGTGCATTCATTGGTTTTATACTGACTAATCAGCTTGGTGGAGGAAAACGTATCATCGATTCTTTTTCTAATCTATTTACATCAAAAAAGGAAAAACCTCTAAAAACCGTTTATAAAAGAACTAAAGAACAAAAAAATGTTTTATATAAAGATGCAAAACAAGAAAAAATTGATGCAATTTTAGATAAGATTAGCAAATCTGGCTATGAAACTTTGACAAAAGAAGAAAAAGATTTTTTATTTTCAGCAGGTAAAGAAAAATAAATTGTGAAAAAATTGAATTTTATAAATAAAATTATATTCATAATAAATAATGTTTTTGCCTTATTATTATTATTGGCTTTTTTTGTTCCTAATATAAAACCATCATCAATAGCCGTTGCTCCTATTTTAGGCCTGGCAACACCTGCATTAATTATTATTAATATACTATTTATCATTTATTGGATTATTATTGGATTGAAAAAACAATTTTTACTATCCACTTTTATATTATTATTCACATATTTTTTTTTAAATCCAGTTTATAAATTTTCATCGAATACCATAGATGAAAATAAAAATAAATTGTCAATTATGAGTTATAATGTTAGAAAATTTAATATCTATAATTGGATAGCTGATGACAAAATTCCACAAAAAATAAATGACTTTATAGAAAATGAGAATCCTGATATAGTTGTATTACAAGAATTCAGACAAAATGAAAATTTTAAGTTGAAGCACTATAAATATCGTAGTAACCCTTTAGTTGATAATTATAGCGATTCTGTAGAGAATAAAAAATATAAAACATCTTATGCGTTTTATTCAAAATATAAAATTTTAAATACTGGTTTGTGTAAAAATGAAAAATATCAAGTAAATGGGGTTTACGCTGATATTCTAAAAGGACAAGATACAATACGAGTTCTTAGTTTCCATTTATATTCTCTAGGTATAATCGCCGAAAAAGACTATCTTAACTATACTGAGTCTAAAACACTTTTAAAGCGATTGTCATTTTCTCTTGAAAAGCAGATTGATGAGATACAACTATTAAAAAATATAATTGATAAATCTGCACATAAATTAATTGTTATTGGTGACTTAAATAATACCGCATATTCTTGGGCTTATAAAAATTTAAAAGGTAATCTTAAAGACACTTATTTAGAAGCAGGTAAAGGGTTTGGTAAGACTTATAGTTTTAAAAAATTCCCTTTGCGTATAGATTATATTTTTGTTGATGAAACAATGAAGGTATTACAACATAAAAATTATGATGTTAAATACTCTGATCACTTTCCTATAAGTGCTGTTATTTCATTTTAGAAACCCTTTTAAGGTTTAATAAATCTATTGGATTTATACCTAAACCAATTACATTTTTCTGAGAAAACCTCACTACTGCATCATAGTATAATGGTACAATGGGTGCTTTAGCGATAAGTATGCTGTCCATTTTTTGATATAACCTGTATCGCTCTTTATGATCTACTGTTACAAAAGCTTTCTCATATAATGCATCAAAATTTTCATCTTTAAAATGTGTGTAATTTGGCCCGTTAGGAGCAAAATTCTTACTGTAGAATAATGATAAATAATTCTCAGCATCAGGATAATCGGCAATCCAACTTGCTCTAAATACGGGTAATTTCCCCGTAGCCTTAGCTTGTCGTAAGGTAGATGGAGGGATCACATCAATTTTTACAGTAAGCCCAACGTTTTCCAATTCTCGTTGTATATATTCACAAAGATCTAAATATTGGCTATTGGTGCTAATAGTAATTTCAGGATTTTGATTACCTGTTTCATTTTTAAATTTGTCAACTAATACTTTTGCTTTATTAGGATTATACGTATATCCTTCAAGATAATTGAATGCTGGTAATCCTTTTGGTATAAATCCGTTAACAGCGGGATCGCCTATACCATTACGTAGATAAAGTATCATTTTCTGTCTATCAAATCCTAAATTTATCGCTTTACGTACTAGTAAATTTGATATAGGATTTTCTTCTTCAATATCCATCATGAAACCTAAGTATTCCGTATTTAAGTACGATCCCTTTTGCATATTCAGTCTATCCTTATATCGTGATTGCAATCTACCATCAACGGTTAAAAGGTCATCTTTATAAGAAGCATCTAAAGACTTCATAAAATCTATATTCCCTTGTACCAATTGCAAAAATTCACTCTGTTTATCAGGTAAAAAGGTAATGGCAACAGCTTCGAGGTACGGTAGTCTATTCCCTTGTTCATCCCTTTCATAAAAATGGGGGTTTTTTCGATACACCAATTTTGTATTTTCCTCCCATATTTTAAATCGAAAAGGTCCTGTACCTATTGGGTTTGATCTAAAATCGTTTCCATAATATTCTACAATTTCTTTAGGAACCACCGAGCAATATTTCATCGATAGCAATCCAAGAAATGGTGGAAAAGGTTTTTTTAGCTCAATTACAAATGTTGAATCATTTTCAGCTTTAAAACTAGCTACATTTTGAAGTACCCAACCGCCAGGTGACGCTACTTTTGGATCAATGAGTCTGGTAAAGCTATATTCAAAATCAGCAGCTTTTACAATTCGTGTTGAATCTTTTCCGAACAAAACATGCTTATGAAAATAAACATCACCTCTCAGATTAAATGCATAGCTTTTACCATCTTCAGAGATTTGCCATGACTTGGCAATATCTGGTTCTACATGCAAACTATCGTCAAGCTGTACCAAGCCATTAAATAACTGGTTTACAGCCCAAATATCAGCCTGTTTTTTCGCAAATGCTGGGTCTAGAGAACTAATATTCGAATGTTCATTATAGCGAAAAACTTGAGCATCATCGAAGTTACTTTTTGGTCTTGAACAAGCTACTAATGATAACCCGATGACAAAATAAAAAACACTATTTCTTATTTCTATTCTCTTTATAAAATGCTTTATCTGCAACGTATTTTTTTACTTTTTAAATTCATAATCGCGCTCTACTCTACAAATACGTAATTTATATACCTCATACCATAACGCTCTTCCCTTTTCTCTCGCGATTGTATGTTCAGCATTATTCTTCCATTTGGTAATCGCTTCTAGGCTTTTCCAATATGAAACGGTTATTCCTAGTACTTGTCGAGCCGACTCTATTCCTAAATAACCCTCCTGATCTTTGGCCAACGCTTCCATCCTTGCTGCGGTTTCTAAATAGTCATCATCAATAGCCGTTCTTAATGTAGAAAATATTACAGCATAATAGGGTGGTTTGGGAGTTTTTGCAATCATAAATACAATTCTAACTTTTTTTCAGGGATATTCAAGCTTTCTGAGGTAAAATCATTCATAAATTGAAAGTGCAATGTATTTAAAATTTTTACCGAAGCTAGATTTTCATAAGCAACACAAGCAATAAGTCTTTTAAAGCCTACACTCTTCGCATACTGTATTAATCCTTCAGCAATTTCTTGAGCATATCCTTTACCCCAAAATTTTTCTAGCAAACGATAGCCTATTTCACATTCATTGTGCTTTATATTCATCACCAATACATCATCAGAGGATACTTGGCCATGTGAGTCACTTTTTACCAAGGCCACAGTACCTACAAACATCGTATCAATCTTTCTTTCAACAGCAAAAATCCAAAAATCATTTGCAGTGTTATCATAAGAAAGAATAAGTTTCTTTAACTCATCCTTATCTTCTTGGTAACTCATCGCTTTTCCTCTTACGAATCGCATCACATTAGGATTTCCCTGCATTTCATGAAAGCTCTCAAAATCAGTAGTTTTTAACCTTCTAACAAAAAAGTTTTCCGTTTCAAAAATTAGATTCATTAGTCTTAAAATTGTACTTTTGCACCTCGTAAAAGTACAGTAATGAACGCACAAAAAAAAGTGGCTTTTTACACACTGGGTTGTAAGTTGAACTTCTCTGAAACCTCAACTATAGCGCGTAATTTCATTAATGAAGATTTTGAGCGCGTAAGTTTCGAAGATAAAGCCGATGTCTATGTGATAAATACATGCTCAGTTACTGACAATGCAGATAAGCGTTTTAAAACAGTTGTAAAATCTGCACTGAAGAAGAATGAAGATGCTTTTTTGATTGCTGTTGGCTGTTATGCACAATTAAAACCTCAAGAATTAGCTGCCATAGATGGTGTTGATTTGGTACTAGGTGCCACAGAAAAGTTTAATGTTACTAGTTACCTCAATGATCTTACTAAAAATGATATTGGCCAAGTACATTCATGTGAAATTTCTGAAGCTGATTTTTATGTAGGTTCGTATTCAATCGGAGATAGAACCCGTGCCTTTTTAAAGGTGCAAGATGGTTGTGATTACAAATGTACCTATTGCACCATACCTCTAGCAAGAGGTATTTCGCGCAGTGATACTTTAGAAAATGTTTTAAAAAATGCTAAAGAGATTTCTGAGAAAAATATTAAAGAAATTGTTTTAACCGGTGTTAATATCGGTGATTATGGGAAAGGTGAATTTGGTAACAAAAAACATGAACATACTTTTTTTGAATTAGTGCAAGCACTAGATAAAGTTGAAGGAGTAGAACGTTTAAGAATTTCTTCAATAGAACCTAATTTATTGAAGGACGAAACCATAGCTTTTGTGGCAAATTCTAATCGTTTTGTACCACATTTTCATATTCCGCTTCAAAGTGGAAGTGATGCGCTTCTCAAAAAAATGAAACGCCGTTATTTGCGAAAGATTTATACAGATAGAGTAGCCAAAATACGTCAAGAAATGCCGAATGCTTGTATTGGTGTCGATGTAATCGTTGGTTTTCCTGGCGAAACAGATGAATTATTTTTAGAAACCTATAATTATTTAAACGATTTAGATATTTCCTATTTACACGTATTTACCTATTCTGAACGCCCCAATACGGAGGCTATTTTAATGGATGCGGTTGTACCCAAAAATATTAGGCATAAACGTAGTAAAATGTTGCGTGGGCTCTCAGTCAAAAAGCGTAGAGCATTTTATGAAAGTCAATTAGGCAATGAACTAACTGTACTTTTTGAGAGTGAAAATAAAGAAGGATACATTCAAGGATTTACAGAGAACTACGTAAAAGTAAAAACTCCTTGGAATCCCGAATTAGTAAATACTTTGCATACAATAAAACTGACCGAGATCGATACAGATGGTTTGGTACGTTTCGATTTTTTGAAAGAATCTGTTTTGAGTTAATTATGAGTAGAGTTCCTGTTTATTTTGTACCAGGTCTAGGTGCAAATATTAAAATTTTTGAATATTTAGAACTTCCAGAAGATCAATTTGAAGTTCATTATTTAGACTGGTTAGTTCCTGAATCTATAGATGAGTCTATAACACATTATGCACAACGCATGTGTCATAGAATTCAACATGAAAATCCTGTACTAATAGGTGTTTCTTTTGGTGGGGTAATGGTACAAGAAATGAGCAAACTTATCGCAACAAGAAAAACAATTATTATCTCTAGCGTAAAGTCTAAAAAAGAACTTCCGAAACGATTGCGATTAGCGCGTGCAACAAAAGCATATAAACTATTTCCAACAAAATCGGTTAGTAATATCGCTGCTTATGAGAAATATGCCTTTAGCGGATTTACTAAAAAACGTGTAGCGCTTTACAAGAAATATATGTCGATGAACGATCAATTATATTTACCATGGGCAATTCATAATGTATTACACTGGAATCAAGAAACGCCTTTAGAAAATGCAATTCATATACACGGAACCGAGGATGGGGTTTTTCCTATAAAACACATTAAAAATTGCATCATTATCCCAGGAGGAACACATGTGATGATCTTAAATAAAGCAAAAATAATTTCTGAACTTCTAATTGAACATATTTAGTACTTTCGCTATATGAATATTGAAAAGACTTTTATTGAAGGATTATTAGTTATTACCCCAAAAATTTTCACCGATAATAGAGGTTATTTCTTTGAGAGCTATAATAAAAAAAAACTTGAGCATATTTTAAATATAGCATTTGTTCAAGATAATGAATCGAGTTCTCAAAAAGGTGTCTTAAGAGGACTTCATTTTCAAAACCCACCTTATGCACAAGGAAAATTGGTACGCGTAATTAAAGGAAGTGTTTTAGATATTGTTGTTGATCTTCGTAAAAACTCAGAAACGTATGGAAAACACTATAAGCATATTTTATCTGGTGAACACAAAGAACAGTTATATGTGCCTGAGGGTCTAGCACATGGCTTTTTAGTTTTAGAAGATGATACTGTATTTAGTTATAAATGTACTAATTTCTATAACAAAGAAGCCGACAACACGTTACTATGGTGTGACGAAACACTAAATATTAATTGGCAAATTAAAAATCCAATTGTATCTGAAAAAGATAAGAACGGACAAGAATTTGCTACATTTGTATCTCCATTTTAATTAAAAACAATGCATAAACATCATAAATTTTTAATCTTACTTTCTGTCGTTATTTTAAGTGGGATTCTTATAAATTTTACACTACAAGATGATGTAGAAAATATTCCTAATAAGAGCACTTCTACTAATAAAAACACAAATGACACTTATAAAATTAAAGCTTTAAAGATTCCACAAAATTTATCGTTTGCAGGAGAACTAGTCCCTTTAGAAAAACCTGATGTTAAAGAACGTATTGATAGAGAACTTTTAGTAAATACCTACTGGCAGTCTAATGCATTATTATGGTTTAAGAGAATACATAAATATTTTCCTATTATAGAACCAATCTTAGAAGAAGAAGGTGTGCCTAATGATTTTAAATACTTAGCGGTAATTGAAAGTGATTTGCGCAATGTTACTTCTCCAGCTGGTGCTAAAGGTATGTGGCAAATGTTAAAAAGTGCAGCTAGAGAAAATGGGCTTGAAGTAAATGAAAATGTAGATGAGCGTTATCATCTAGAAAAGGCTACCAGAGCTGCTTGTAAATATCTTAAAAATGCAAAAAAACGCTTAGGTAGTTGGTCTTTGGCTGCTGGAGCTTATCACGCTGGTAATCATGGTATTGACAAGCGTTTGAAAGAGCAGCAAGTATCTAGCTATTGGGATGTTTTAGCTGGTGAAATGACTGAACGCTATGTGCCAAGAATTATTGCCGCAAAAGAGATCTTATCAAACCCAAGTAAATATGGATTTTCTTTTGATAAAGAAGACCTTTATGTAATGCCTGAGACCTATTCGGTAAAAGTTGATACTCCTATTGTTAATATTGCAAGCTTTGCTAAAAAACACAACACCTATTACAAAGAATTGAAGTTTTTTAATCCTTGGTTACGTGAGAATAAACTCAATAATAAGTCAAGAAAAGTGTATTATATTAAAGTGCCAAATAAATAATTACAGGTTTTCTAGTAAGGTCATAGACTCTCGCTTGTGTAAACTTACATTATCTTCAAAAACTCTGAGTAAGATTTCTGGTTTATTAAAGAGATATACCTCAGCTTTATTTTTTGCTTCAATTTCTATGGTTTCTTTAGCATTCACATACGAATCAGTTTTATCTAATGCGCTCAAGAAAATAGTGATTGCTACAAATTCAGCACCTTTAAAAGCAGCATTGTCACTAGCATTTAATGTTAGATTATTGGTTTTACCAACTGCATCAATTGAGGAGTTCCCAGAATAATTTATCACTGCACCTTCAGTAACAACATCAAGTTTAGACCTTGATGATTCTTTCGAAGTAACAACAAGACTATCTGTCTTCACTATAAGTTTACTTCTTGAACGCTCATTCATCTCTAAGTTGAAAAATTTAGTGTGAAGATTTCTAAGATCAATATCAGATTTATTATTTAAAATCATATCTAGGTTAAAAAAATCAAGCTTCTCTTCTGCCTTTACTTCACTATCATCATTTAGTGTAATTTGATCTAAATCTTCTACATACAATGTAAGGTTAAAACGTTTAGAATTGGTAATTCTCTTATTCAAAGAAAGCGTTAGTACACTATTTCTTACATCTGCATCTAGAACGTCATGTAGATTTTCATCAGCTTCGACTTCCAGTTTATTTTCACTTCCTTGTTTTAAGACAAGTTCAATCTTATCATTTACTTCAAGTTTAGAAAAATAATCAAAAGTACGTTCTTCGTTGGTAACATTACGGTTACCTTTTATTTTAGATTGAGCACTTACTGAAAACACAGAAAAGATCAATAGATATAGCAAGTAGTATTTTTTCATAATTGAGCTATTATTTGTTTTGTAGTTTCATATTCTGAAATGATATCATTCAAAATCTGTGCCGCAGGTTTAATATCATGTATCAATCCAGCTATTTGGCCTATTTCTAACTCCCCTTCTATCAGATCTCCTTCGAACATACCACGTTTTGCTCTTGCTCGACCTAACAATTGTTTTAGTTCTTCAGGCGTAGCACACTTTTGATATAACTCTTGAATATCATTATAAAACTTATTCTTTAACAATCTTACAGGAGCTAATTCCTTTAAAGTTAATTGCGTATCTCCTTCTTTTGCATTCACCACTTCCTCCTTAAAATTAAGATGTGATGAGGCTTCATTACTCGCTACAAATCGACTACCTACCTGTACCCCATCTGCACCTAACACCATGGCTGCTAACATGCCACGACCTGTTGCTATGCCTCCCGCAGCAATTAGCGGAATATCAATTTGTTCTCGTACCATAGGCAATAAAGTAAATGTAGTGGTTTCATCTCTACCGTTATGACCCCCAGCTTCAAAGCCCTCTGCAACAACGGCGTCAACACCGGCATTTTGTGCTTTGAGCGCAAACTTTACACTACTCACAACATGAACTACAGTGATCCCTTTATCTTTTAGAAAGGATGTCCATGTTTTCGGATTACCAGCCGAAGTAAATACAATTTGAACACCTTCATCGATGATGATTTTCATAATCTCATCAATGTTAGGATATAACATTGGTACATTTACTCCAAAAGACTTATTGGTTGCCTTTTTACATTTTTGTATATGTTCAAGAAGCACCTCAGGGTACATTGACCCTGCTCCTAACAAACCTAAGCCTCCCGCATTACTGACCGCAGAAGCTAACTTCCAACCACTAGCCCAGATCATACCTGCTTGAATTAAAGGATATTTAATATTAAAAAGGGAAGTAATTCGATTCTTCATAGTGAAAAAAATCCTGTTCTCACAGGAAGTAATGACATGTCGTTTTTGCTAATTTAAGAAATTACTCCAGAACCTAACAATTCATCATCAAGATACCAAGCAACAAATTGTCCTTCAGTGATGGCAGATTGTTCATTTTCAAAATCTACATATAGGCCTTCCTCAACCTTGTACAAAGTAGCTTTTTCTAAAGGTTGACGATAACGAATTCTCGCCTCAACCTTCATTGAATCTCCATCTTTAAGCATTAAATCTTCGCGAAGCCAATGAATCTCATCATTTTTCACAAAAAGCGTATTTTTATATAAACCTCTATGGTTTTTACCTTCACCAGTGTAAATAATATTTTCCTCAACATCGGTTTCTATCACAAAAAGAGGCTCTTTAGTACCACCTACTGCCAAACCTTTGCGTTGACCTTTGGTAAAGTAATGAGCTCCTTGGTGCGTGCCTACCACTTTTCCGTCAGAAAGAGCATATGTATATTTTTTTGCTTTAAAAGCCAATTCTTCTTTTTTCGAATTAAACGTTAAAGTTTGATTTTGATATACTAACGCATCTTCAGAAATCTGAACAATGTTTCCTTCTTTAGGTTCTAGTTTTTGCTGTAAAAATTCTGGCAAACGTACTTTTCCGATAAAACATAATCCTTGCGAATCTTTTTTATCGGCTGTGATCAAGTCTTGCTCTGCAGCAATCTTACGAACCTCTGGTTTTGTTAATTCTCCAATTGGGAATAATGATTTCGCTAGTTGCTCCTGCGAAAGCTGACACAGAAAATAAGATTGATCTTTATTTTTATCTTTTCCAGCTTTTAACTGATATATCTCTTGACCATCTTTCGTAAACTGGTCTTTTCTACAATAATGCCCAGTCGCCACAAAATCAGCACCTAGATCTAGCGCTATCTTTAAGAACACATCGAATTTTATTTCACGGTTACATAATACATCAGGGTTTGGTGTTCTGCCCATTTCATATTCTCGAAACATATAATCGACAATTCGCTCTTTGTATTGTTCACTAAGATCAACCACTTGAAAAGGAATACCTAATTTTTCGGCAACCAACATAGCATCATTACTGTCTTCTAACCACGGGCATTCATTAGAAATGGTAACAGACTCGTCATGCCAATTTTTCATAAACAGACCTATCACCTCATAGCCTTGCTCTTTTAACAAACACGCAGCAACACTTGAATCGACACCTCCTGAAAGCCCTACAATTACTCTTTTCATGCCTTATTTTTGGAGTGCAAATATAGCAATAAGTACGCATAAAAAAACCATAGCTTTCACTATGGCTTGGTTAGGGTATTAAATGTTTAGCGCACCTCAAATACATGAGTATTTTTTAATTTCCCTTTTTTGGTTTTGGTTTTAGTGTTCTTCTTGGTTTTTTCTTGTTTGGTTGCTCAGTACTTACTAATTCTCCATCTGCATAGTTCTCCCAAGTACCAACGCGAATATCATTAATAAATTGTCCTTTCGTTACTAAATCTCCTGTCTTTCTACTGTAATAAGCTGCTTGACCATTTAATAACCCGTTCTTATAATTTAAATCTTGATAAATATGGCCTTTAATTGCATACTTTTTATAATTACCGTCTAATTTACCATCTTTATAACTAGCAACTTCAGTTGGTTTACCATCATTAAAGAATGTCTTATAACTACCATGCAATTTACCGTCATTATTGTAGTTTTCTTCAGACATTACAGTTTTTCCATCGGCATGAAAATATAACCATTTTCCTATCCTATTTTTTCCTACCATAACACCACTGCTCTCTAACACTCCTTTATCAGTATAAAACTTAACATTTGCTTTAGTATTAGCAAGATTGTACTCTTTAATAACTATAGGAAAATCTGATGTAGCAGCCGAATAGAACTTAAATGTACCTATTTCTTTACCATGCTTAAACTCACCAACATAACGTACTCTACCATTATTATAATTTTTCTTCCAAACGCCATGTCGCTTCTTGTTACTATCAAACTTATTGATATTATTCTGAGCATTTAATTCTATAGTACTTAAAAGCACTATAAATATTATTAAAACAGATCCTACTATTTTTTTCATTTTAAGAAATATATTTTAACGAATATAATCATTAATCATACCATTTCTACTAACGATAAATTAACATGTTTATTTTGAGCTATTGGGCTAATGTTCTTAAAAAATATCGGCTTTCGAATAATAAAATTATAAAAAATGAGTTTTTATTTATCCTAGTTAAGAGAATATAACTGAACACCATAACAATGGTAGCGCTAAACAAAAAAATGACGAAATACGCTCTCATAAAAGAGTTAAATGAGATTAAAAGTATGAGTAAATCTCACAAAGAAAAAGTGAGTAAAACTGTACTTCAAGATGAAAATCTATTTAAATCTCTAGTAGAAATAGCTTTTGATTATGATAACGAGACTTCTGTAAAAGCTGCGCAAATATTGGAAATTGTTTGTGAAAAACGCTTAGATTGGATTGCTTATAATTTACCTCATTTTACCGAGAACATTTCCTATTTAAAAAATGATAGTGCCATAAGACCTGCCGCAAAAATTTGTAACCTAATTGCTAAAGAAGTAAGTTCAAAATTTGACTCATCAATAAAGGTCATTGCTACGCAAGAACAAATAGAACAGATTATAGAAACTTGTTTAGAGTGGTTATTAAATAAAGAAACTAAAGTTGCGAGTAAAGCACACGCCATGGAAGCTTTGTTTTTTCTTGGAAATCGTTTGAACTGGATTCATTACGAACTCAAAATGATTATCGAACGTGATATAGAAGATGAAAGTCCTGCTTATTCAGCTAGAGCGAAGAAAATATTAGAGCGCTTGGCTAAAGATAACCAAGCATAAAATTCTTTTTTGTATGTCTGGCTTTATGTTATCATTATATTTTAAAGCGTCATTCCGAATTTATTTCGGAATCTCATCACTGAATAAATCTAGTATTTACGATGAGAATCTGAAATAAGTTTAGGTTGACGAATACCATATTATTATGATTCATTACGACAATCAAAATTCTTTTATCTTTTCATTTCTAAGCTAGTTTTTAATCATTATTTTTGCTACTCTAAAGCAAAAACTTAATGAATCTTAACAGCTTAAATGCTATTTCACCAGTTGATGGGCGCTATCGTTCTAAAGTATCTGAATTAGCCCCTTATTTTTCTGAAGAAGCCCTCATAAAATATCGTGTTAAAGTAGAAATTGAATACTTTATAGCACTTTGCGAAATTCCTTTACCACAATTAAAAGAATTTGACAACTCCCTTTTTGAATCGTTAAGAGCAATTTATGTAAATTTTTCTACTGAAGACGCCACGGCTATAAAAGACATTGAAAAAGTTACCAATCACGATGTAAAAGCTGTTGAATACTTTATCAAACAAAAGTTTGACACTTTACAACTTCAAGCATATAAAGAATTTATTCATTTCGGATTAACCTCTCAAGACATCAACAATACCGCCATACCTATGTCTATTAAAGAGGCCGTTGGCGATGTATATATCCCTGAATATTTTAATGTTTTGCATAAACTTGAAGCCTTAGCTGAAGAATGGGAAGCGATTCCTATGCTTGCACGCACCCACGGTCAACCTGCGTCTCCTACTCGACTTGGCAAAGAATTAGATGTTTTTGTGACTCGTCTAAGAGAACAATTCAATTTATTAAATGATATACCTAGTGCAGCAAAATTTGGTGGTGCAACTGGTAATTTTAATGCCCATAAAGTAGCATATCCTGCTATTGAATGGAAAACATTTGCAACTAACTTTTTACAAAGTTTAGGTTTACAACATTCTTTTCCTACAACTCAGATTGAGCATTATGATCATATGGCAGCATTGTTTGATACGTTAAAGCGAATCAATACGATTATTATTGACTTAAATCGCGATATTTGGACCTACATTTCAATGGATTATTTCAAACAAAAAATCAAAGAAGGTGAGGTTGGGTCATCGGCAATGCCACATAAAGTAAATCCTATAGATTTTGAAAATTCTGAAGGAAATCTTGGAATTGCCAATGCCATTTTTGAGCATTTATCGGCAAAATTACCCATTTCAAGACTACAAAGAGATTTAACAGATTCTACCGTTTTACGTAATGTAGGCATTCCTTTTGCACATACCATTATCGGATTTAAGGCTACGTTAAAAGGTTTAGATAAATTATTACTCAACAAAGAGAAATTTGAGCAAGATCTTGAGCAAAACTGGGCAGTTGTGGCCGAAGCTATTCAAACCATTTTAAGAAGAGAAAGCTATCCAAATCCGTACGAGGCACTAAAAGGATTGACTAGAACCAACAAAAAGATCAATAAAGAATCGATTGCCAATTTTATAGAAAGTTTAGAGATTTCTGACGCCATTAAACAAGAATTAAAAGTAATCACACCAAGTAATTATACAGGAATTTAATTAATGCGAATTTCAATTTTATTCATACTTGTCTTTTTAGTAATTTCAGCCTGCACAGAAAAAGGTATGGATGCAACCGAACTTAGAACAGGCACATTCGAAACCTATTTAGATGCGTCTGATGAACTATCTGTTGCAGTTCGTAATGATTCTATTCAAATAGAAACTTACGATGGCAAAAAGGATACTTTTAACATTGAATGGAAATCAAATTTCGAATATGTATTAACAAAGGTAAATCCTAAAAAAGGACTCGATAGTGTTCCGTTTTATGTAAAAATTACCAGAATTAAAGGAAAAGAATATACCTTTAAGGCGTATTACAAAAACTCTAATTTTAAACAAAAAGGCAAAGCTATTAAACTTAAAAACTAACCATCATGCTAGAAATGTTTACAGATCCAGGTATATGGATGGCACTTTTAACTCTTGTGTTCTTAGAGATAGTATTAGGTATCGACAATATTTTGTTTATTTCTATTGCCTCTAACAAATTACCTCAAGAGCAACAAAAAAAGGCAACTAATATTGGCCTTTTTTTAGCCATGTTACTAAGAGTAATTTTACTTTTTGGTATTTCGTATTTAACAGCAATGGATAAGATAATCTATAAAATAGATACTTCATGGCTTAAAGTTGGAATAACAGGACAAAGTATCATCATGCTTGCCGGTGGTTTGTTTCTATTGTATAAAAGTGTACAAGAAATTCATCATAAAGTGGAAGGTGAAGATGAAGATAAAGCCAAAAAATCTAAAGCTAAAGTTTCGTTAAATAGTGTTATTTTTCAGATAACTATGATCAATATTGTATTTTCGTTCGATTCAATTTTAACAGCTGTAGGTATGACGACAGGTATTAATAAAGAAGCCACACCTATAGATGAAGCATTGATCGTTATGATTATTGCTGTCGTTTTATCAATGGTGATTATGATGTTATTTGCCAACCCTGTAAATAAATTTGTAAGTAAACACCCAACTGTACAAATGCTTGGGTTATCATTTTTAATACTTATCGGGTTCATATTGATCTCAGAAGGTGCTCATATGGCACATTTAAAATTATTTGGTTCAGAAGTAGGTGTAATTCCAAAAGGATACTTATATTTCACTATTGCTTTTTCACTAGGTGTAGAAGCTTTAAATATGCGTTTACGTAAAAACGTTTTAAAAGAAGAAGCGTAAATATTAATGAAACAGAACTTAAAACATACCCTTAGTGCTTTTCTACTAACTGTAGTAGTTCTGTTACCGTTTTTTGTACAAGCCTCACATGCACTTGAAAAACATGAACATGAAATTTGTACAGCTAAAGATATAAAGCATTTTCATAAGCAAAAATTTGATTGTAGTATTTATCATACAATTATAAAAACTAGTTCTCTTGAAAATGATTTTTCTTATACGATAAAAAACATTGAAGAATGTTTACATTCTTTTGTTACAAATGTTCAAAATGCTTCTTTAGGTTATAACGATCTTGCTCCTTCACGCGCACCACCATATTTTATTGTTTAACTGTCACTTCTGTTAACACAGGAATTTTATACTCCTTTTAAGGAATTTTAAACAATAAAATATATACTCATGAAAATTAAATTATGGATCCTTTTTATAGGATTTTCAGTCACTACATACGCGCAAAACACATTACAAGGAAAAGTAACAGATATAGATAATAATCCGCTTTTAGGAGTAGAAATTTATGCTCCAAAGTTACATAAAGGCACAACTAGTTTAGATGATGGCACCTATACATTCAAAAATTTACCTAATGGAAAAGTAACCATTGTCTTTGCTTTTATAGGATATCAATCTGTAGTAAAAACTATTGATTTTAACGGATCAATACAACAATTAGATATCGCTTTAGAAGAATCTGTTTTTAAAATGGATGAAGTTATTGTCTCTACACCTTTCAACAAATTACAAAGTGAAAATGTAATGAAAGTTGAGCATAAAACTATAGAACAAATCCAAAAAGCTGGTGCCCCAACTTTAATACAAGGCTTATCAATTATCCCTGGTGTATCACAAATATCAACCGGAACGAATATTGGTAAACCAGTAATTCGTGGATTAAGTTCAAATCGTGTTTTGGTATATACACAAGGTGTGCGATTAGAAAACCAACAATTCGGTGATGAACATGGTTTAGGTGTAAATGAAGCTGGTATTGCAAGTGCTGAAGTAATTAAAGGTCCCGCTTCGTTATTGTATGGTTCTGATGCATTGGGTGGTGTCTTATATTTGAACCCTGAAAAATTTGCGAAAGCTAATACCGTAAGCTCTTCTATTGGCTCAAAATATTTTGCGAATACCCAAGGAACAAATACTTCTTATGTGTTTAAAACCTCTGGTGAACAATTAAAATTTCTGGGTCGTGGTACTTATAGTAAACATATAGATTATAAAACAGGAGATGGTGAGCGTGTAACAAACTCAAGATTTAATGAATATGATGTTAAAACAGCTTTAGGATTAGAGTTGCAAAATTTTAGTTCAGAATTACGCTATAATTACAATTTATCCAATATTGGTATCCCCGAAGAAATTGGTGCACAGAATACACATATCTCATTAGTTGCACCCTATCAAAGTATAGGCAATCATATTTTAAGTATGCACAATCACATTTATTTTAAGAACTCGAATCTTGATATTAATGTTGGCTATATTGCCAACAATAGAAAAGAGTTTGAAGAACACCATGAAGAAGAGGAAGAAGAGGAACATGATGAAGAAGGTGAAGAAGCTCCTGAACTTGCTTTACATATGAAATTAAAAACGTTTACTTACGATGCCAAATATCATTTACCAAAACTAGGCGCTATTGAAACCATCATAGGTGTACAAGGGTTACATCAAGAGAATAGAAATTTTGGCGAAGAACTATTAATACCTAATGCTAAAGTGAATGACCTTGGTATATTTGCAACTATGGCTTATAATTGGGGAGAGCATTATCTGCAAGGCGGACTTCGTTTTGATAATAGAAATATTATCTCTGAACGTATGGAGATTGAGGAACATGATCATGAAGATGGGGAAGAACATGAAGACGAAGAAGAACGTGTTTTTGAAGCTATCGATAGATCGTTTAACAGTTTTACTGCTTCTTTGGGTTATAAAACAACTTTATTTAAAGCTATTACTTCTCGTTTAAACATAGCGACGGGCTTTAGAGCTCCAAATTTAGCTGAACTAACCTCTAATGGTGTACATCATGGAACCAATCGTTTTGAAATTGGTAATGCTAATCTTAATAATGAACAAAACTATCAAGTTGATCTAGCGTTAGAATATAAAAATGAGCATTTTGAATTTTTCGTAAACGGATTTTATAATGCCATCAATGATTATATTTTCTTACAACCTACTGGAACTTTTAATGAAGAAAATCAAGTATTTAAATATGTACAAGATAATGCCAAATTATATGGTGGTGAAGCTGGGTTTCATTTTCATCCGCACCCCTTAGATTGGTTACATTTTGAAAGTAGTTTTGAAATGGTTATTGGTAAACAAGATAATAATGCTTATTTACCCTTAATACCTGCAAATCAGTTTAACAATACCATTCGTGCTGAATTTAAAGATATTAACTGGTTAGAAAACGGATTTACCTCAGTAACGTTAACTACTGCTTTTAAACAAGACAAGGTAAGTCAGTTCGAAACAACAACCGATGGCTATAGCTTATTAAATGCTGGTTTTGGTGGTGATTTTATAATCGGTAAAACAAAATTCAATGCGAGCCTAACCATTAACAACTTACTAGATAAAACCTATGTAAATCATCTATCGCGTTTAAAAATAGATGGCATACAAAATATGGGTAGAAATATTGTAGCTGGTCTTCGATTTCATATATAAGTAAAAGCCTCGCTAAGTTAAGTGAGGCTTTTAATTTGTTTTCTTAAAAGATTTTCAACGAACTTCAATTATCAATTAATATAGTTCATTAAAACAGAATTATATTTTAATATTATTTAGCAATTCAGCTACACTGGAGTACAATACATCTGCGACATATTTTTCAGATTTTTTTTTAACTTCAAAACTCTTTATGTAACAATAATTTAAAAGCATATAACTTACTCACGTATTTAAAAGCATATAAGAAAAGAAAGTTTATGTTAAGAATACCTTGAAAAGTATTAGGACCTATAGAATTTAATTTCTGATAACATTATTTTATTAGAGCAAGAATTTCTTTTTTTCATAGTTAGGATGAATTGTGATCTGGTTTTTAGCTTTATTAAAAATAGCTCTAGTCTTTCATAAAAATTATTAATCTTACTGGGCAAAGAATTTATTCAAAGAAAGTGAATGTTAACTCCACCATTTTAAATATAGATAAATTCAGCAAAAGCATATATTTTGTGAATATTCATCTTGATGGTAACACAAAAGAAATTAAAAAAATTATTAAACAATAATCTTAAAATTAAAAAAACTATCGAGGGTTGTAACCCTCGATAGTTTTAAACTTTACACACTTGGTGAGATATTATCAGTAAAAACTAACGGTTAAGGATGAGATATAAAGTTTTTTAGTTACAACTCCCTAGTTTATCACCATGGTGTGTTACGTGCGCCCAAATAGCATTTACGCTTACACAAATAGTATGTGATCCTCCGTCTGCGGTATTGTGACAGATATATACTTTCTTTTTATTACTGCTACAATACTCATATTCATCATCATTATCGTTGTCATCATCGTTATTTTCATCACTATCATCATCATTATCATCGTCGTCGTTGCCATCACCATCAGAACCATCATCACCGTCTCCACTATCATCATTAGCATCACCATCAGAACCATCATTAGTTGGGAAGCTATCATCACATGCATCCACAGCAAACTGTAAAATTCCTTCTAATTCTACAATATTATACACCATAGTCTCTACACCATCAATATCTAATAAGATGACAGGAAATCTAAGTGTAAACGTATTAGTTGTCGTTAATGTATTAAAGAAATTAATTAACTCAGCATCATTATTGATTATTAATTCTTGTAACCCAACTAAGTCTTCCATATATACATAAAAAGTCATTGGGTAGGCAAATCCAGTACAAGAAGGTGTTGTGTTATAGCTTTTGGTAGATTTGGCGCTAACGGTTCCAACATTATTTTCAGCAACTTGCTTCATTAAACTAATAACATTGTCATTAATTGTTAGTTTGGGTTCATTCTTGCCTTCAATATCACTGTCGATATTTTGACAATACGTAAATACTAACAACGAAAGTATCGCAAGGTATGATGTTAGTTTTTTGAATAATTTTTTGGTTTGTTTCATATATCTAATTTTTTGTTAGAAATTATTAATGCATTCAATTCCAACTCATTAAATACTATTGACTGACTATAAAATACAGCTCATACAGTTATAAAACAATTCAAAGTAAGAAATTCCTCTAACTTTTTCGTTTTATTTTGTTCAAAAGTATTGTGATAACCCATGTCTTTTATATTTTTACGGTCATTTTTATGGGATGTGGCCCTTCGACTTCGCTCAGTATAAATTGCACCGCAGTAAGTTCTGAGTTAGTTAAAAACCATAGGGGACTTAAAATTAACTTGAGTTCAATCTTATAAGCTTCGGGATGTGGCGCAGTCCGGTTAGCGTACACGGCTGGGGGTCGTGTGGTCGCAGGTTCGAATCCTGTCATCCCGACAAAAAGCCTGCTTTAGAGCAGGCTTTTATCTTTTATTTTGAATTTAGAATGTTTAAAACTGATATCTAAGCCCTAAAGCAATATCTAAATCTAAATCATTAGAGCCAAAACCATTTACGAGACCAAATTCTGGTCTAATATCTAAAGATATTAGTAAAGGAATGTCAAAATTATACTCAATGCCTACATTACCATCTGCATTCACAAATATTCCGTCGTCACCATCTATTGCTTTGATATCTACATTACCAATACCAGCACCAAAGCCAGCATACCAATTAAATCCTCCATCAATATTCCATACCCATTGATAAATACCCGTAAGTTTCCAAGCATCATAATTTTTATTATCTCTAAAACCTAAATCTAATTCTAATCTATTACTGTCGCCAAGACTCTTCTGATAGGATATCTCAACACCAAAGCCATCATTGTCTCCCGTTCTAATGCCTAAAGCATTAGACGCAATCTCCTGGCTTTGAACGCATAACAAACCTGTTAAAAATAATGCTGCTGTAAAAATTAATTTTTTCATACTATGAGTTTTTTAAATTGTCAAATTACTTTGATTCAATTATTATGCCTTTTTAAAAATATTGTAAACAAAAGTATTTATTTCGACGAAATTGTTCGATAAACTTAAAAGATAAATTTCATTATTATTTGTATTTATAATACGATTATTAAAAATTCTATTGTGTATCCGTTTTATGTCATCAATATATTTTAAAGTATCATTCCGAATTTATTTCAGAATCTCATCATTCAATAAATATAAGTATTTACAATGAGAACCTGAAACAAGTTCAGGTTGACGAACACCTTTTATGACTCTTTACGCGGATAATCAAAAAATTCTTGACTGGCCTTATAATAAGTAAAAATACTATAAATTTGTCACACTAAATTTTGAAAAATGTCTGATACAATAGAAAAAATAAAATGTTTAATTATAGGTTCGGGCCCTGCAGGCTATAGTGCAGCTGTTTACGCCGCAAGAGCAGATCTAAAACCAGTTATGTACACTGGTTTAGAACCTGGAGGTCAACTAACTACCACTACTGAGGTTGATAACTATTTAGGATATCCAGATGGTATTGATGGTACAGCTATGACCGAAGATTTTAAAAAGCAAGCAGAGCGTTTTAATACTGATATACGATTTGGTTTGGTGACGAATGTTGAATTAAACGATAAAGTTGGTGGTATTCATAAAGTTACTGTTGATGGTACTAAAGAATTAGAAGCTGAAACTGTAATTATTTCTACGGGAGCCACTGCTAAGTATTTAGGGTTAGAAAGCGAAGAACGCTTAAAAGGTGGTGGTGTATCTGCGTGCGCTACTTGTGATGGATTCTTTTATAAAAATCAAGATGTAGTCGTTGTTGGTGGAGGTGATACTGCAGCTGAAGAAGCTACATTTTTAGCTAAACTTTGTACAAAAGTTACGATGTTAGTTCGTAGAGATGAAATGCGTGCTTCGAAAGCGATGCAACATCGTGTAAACAATACGGCTAACCTCGAAGTTTTATATAATACCGAATTAGATGAAGTATTGGGTGATATGGTAGTTGAAGGAGTGCGTGTTGTGAATAATAAAACTGGTACTAAACATGAAATACCTGTGACAGGTGTATTTATTGCCATAGGGCATAAACCAAATACAGACTTATTCAAAGGTATTTTAGAGATGGATGAAACGGGTTATTTACATACTAAAGGTAAATCTACTAAAACCAATTTACCAGGTGTATTTGCTGCGGGTGATGTACAAGATAAAGAATATAGACAAGCTATTACAGCAGCAGGAACTGGTTGTATGGCTGCACTTGATGCTGAACGATATTTAGCTGCATTAGAAGGTTAAAATTATAAATCATTTTTATTCTATTCTAATATAAAGACGAATTTGTTATTTTATAATCGCTTGTTGAATTGCACGTTGCACTTCGGTTCGAATATTTTCTCTTACTAACTTACTATTGTTTGAAGAAGGATGCACTCTATTTGATAAAAACACATATACCAATTCAGTTTCTGGGTCTGCCCAAGTGTAGGTACCTGTATAACCACTATGACCAAAACTTTGATTTGAAACACAAGCACAGGTTGCTTTTTCTTCAAATTTAATTTGCGGTTTGTCAAAACCTAAACCTCTTCGATTTTTTTCATCGGCAAAATGCCTCTTGGTAAACAATTCTATGGTTTCGGGTTTAAAATAACGCCTACCTCCATAATATCCTTTTTGCAAGTACATTTGCATCATCTTTGCCACATCATTTGAGTTGCTAAATAGCCCAGCATTACCATTCACACCGTCTAACATAGCAGCACCTTGATCATGTACTGTACCATGTAACAATTGTTTTCTATAATAACTATCAGCTTCTGTAGGTACGATTCTATATTTTCCGAATTTTTCTAAAGGTTTATAGGTCAGCGTTAAAGCCCCTAATTCGTCGTAGAAATTTTTACTATTAAAAATATTTAAAGGTGTTTTGTACTGTTTTTCAATATAATCTTTAAAAATATAGAAGATAAGACCACTATACTTGTATCCGTTTTTTTCTCGTAATGGAGATTCAGCAATTTTTTTATTAATAGTATCCTGATAACTATCAATTAAATACAAATTCTTTGCAATTTGAGTAGTGAAGCCTTTTGTCTTTTTAACACGGTAATAATCTCGTAAAGGTTTACCCGTAATACTATCTAAAGTCGATAGATAGTAAGGTATCCAGGCTTGTAACCTACCATTATGTGCCAAAGCATTTTTTAGTAAGATAGTATCTTTATTGGTATTTTTTAAATAGGGAAAAATATCACCAAGTTTGGTATCAATCGTAAATTTACCATCTTCATACGCCTTCATAATAGAAGGTGTACCTCCTAAGATTTTTGTAAGCGAAGCAAGATCATATAAGTCGCTATTCTTAACTTTTACCTTACCCTTATACGTATGATTTCCAAAACTCTTTCGATAGATTACTTTCCCTTTTCTAGCAACTAATACTTGCATGCCAGGTGCCATTTTATTAGTAAGTACTATTTGAGCAATTGAATCTATCTTTTGCAATTTTTCACTACTCATTCCTACGTTTTCTGGAACATCATAGGCTAATCTGAATAAACTTTTTGAAGTTATACAGCTCCCTGCACGAAAATCATCGTTAATACTTACTGGCAAAACACCTTTGGTTTCCAAGGCTCCAAAAATCATTTGAGCTGATAAGTCTTGTGCTATATTACTATTCTGGTACGACACTAATACGGCATTAATGTTCGTGAATGATGTTATATCTAACAAACTATAAGGGCTTGCAAAAATATCTAAAATCACTTTCTTAGTACGAGCGATTTCTTGTATCCAAACCATTTCATGGATTTTAAATTTAAAATCTTTCCATGGATTCGCATTCGACTTATGATATCCTAAAATCACAACATCGTAAGGTTTCAACCTCTTCATCAATTGATCTATCTTGGTTTCTTCGATCACATCAATAGCAGCATAATCTCTCAACCTATTTACAAAAGTTTCATTTTCAGCATCTCCTAATTTTACATAGGCAATCTTATTTTTAACTAAATCTTGAATCGGTAAGACATCATTGTCATTTTTTATAAGTGTGATGGCATTTTCCATCAACTTGTGATGCATAGCATTATTCTCAATGGTATTTAAGTCTTCAACCACATTATCTTCGTTAATTGGTCGAAAATTTCTTAAACCCGCCCAATATTTGGCTTTTAATATTTTACGTACCGAATGATTTAATCTTTCTGCGGTAATAATACCTTCTTCATAAGCTTCTTTTAACCGTTCAAAAGATTCTGGTATATCATTAGGCATCAGTAAAATATCATTTCCTGCCTTTACTACTTCTAAATTAATTTCGGCTGAGTCAGAAAAATTGGCAGCGCCTTTCATATTTAATGCATCGGTAAGTATAAGACCTTCATATCCTAATTTATCTTTTAATAAATCGGTTACGATATTTCTAGATAACGAAGAAGGTAAACTTTGATTCGATTCATATGCGGGAACACTTAAATGTGCTACCATTACACTAGCAATACCTGCATCGAAAATTTTCTTGTAAGGATATAGCTCAACAGAATCTAAACGTTCTTTTGTAAATGGGATTACTGGTAACGCATGATGTGAATCGGTATCGGTATCACCATGCCCCGGAAAATGTTTTGCACTTGCCAATACATTTTCACTCTGCATACCTTTGGTAAAAGCAATTGCCTTTTCTGCTACTCTTTTCGGGTCTTCTCCAAAAGACCTATTACCAATAATTGGGTTTTTAGGATTAATATTCACATCAACTACGGGTGCAAAATTAATATGTATCCCTGTTCTTTTTGCATGTTTACCAACCTGCTTTCCAAATTCTTCAATTAATGTGTCATCTTCAATAGCTCCCAAAGTCATGTTCCATGGAAACTTATAGGTATTTTGTAAACGCATATTTAATCCCCATTCACCATCAAAACCAACCAATAACGGAATCTTAGCAACACTCTGAAAACCATTGGTCATTTTCACCTGTTTGTCAGGTGTGCCTTGAAAAAATATAATCCCGCCTACTTTATATTTTTTAATCAGTGCTTCTACTTTCTTCTGATGTGTAATATCTCTATTAGAATATGCAGGTATCATGAACAACTGTCCTATCTTTTCCTCTACAGTCATTGATTTCATAATACTATCTACCCATGTTCTTTGCCCATAATCATCTAACTTTACTAAAGGATCAACATTCTGAGATCGCATAGCAATCGTAGTGAAAAGTACAATGACAAATATGCCTATTTTAGATAGATTCAATTTCATAGATAAATCAGCTTATTTTGAGTGTATTAGTTTAAATAGCGTACGTGCCAGCTATTACTTGCAGGTACTTCCCAAGCGGTTTCGAAATTAGCTTTAGAAGTAATCATATTATTAAAAACGACCGTATCATTTTTTATTTTGTCAGCTTTGGCAAAATCTTTAAATTGTTGCATCGAAACTGTATGTATGTTTTCGCCATTTTTAAATGCAATATTCATTTTATTGGTAAGACTAATACCTAATTTTTTTTCGAGTTCTTGTATTACATGTACCGAAGCATCTATTGAACAACCTGTTGCATTATTAAAATGTTCATCGACCGCAATAATGATAAATTGATTATATCGTATTAAAAAAGAAGCCTTTAAATCATCACCATGTGCTTTCCAGTGTTGGGTAAAAAATTGAAGTTTCTCTGAAACTTGCATTCGTTCATCATCAGTTAGAGCACGATCTGCTTGATATACCCAAACTCTAGCATTACCGTTTAACTCATTAAAATCTACATGCATTTCTAAAACAGTTTATTGTTAAATCCTCTTAATTTAATATTGGTTAATACCTTTTTCGTATATAACGGAAAATCAGCATTCTGTATCCAAGAATAATAGCCTTTATCTTTTTCAAGCACATCTGCTACCTTCTGCCCTTTGTATTTACCGAACGTAAAAATCTCTTCATCTTTATCATTAAAAACGATAAAACCAGCAAAGTCAGCTCTTTTCTTATGTGTTGAATATTCATGCAAAAACTTTATATCGTTTTCTACATCATCATATTTATCTAATTGTGCTTTTAAAATCTCATACGTTGCATTGGTATCCGCTTCTGCTGAATGTGCATTTTCTAATTCTTTATCACAATAAAATTTATACGCAGCACTCAATGTACGTTGTTCTTTTTTATGATAAATCACCTGTACATCTATCGCTACTCTATTTTTCATATCAAAATCTACGCCAGCCCGTAATAATTCTTCTGCTAATAGCGGAATATCAAATCTATTTGAGTTAAAACCAGCGAGATCACAACCTTCAATTAATTTACTTACTTCTTTAGCGAGTTCTTTAAACGTAGGCTCTGTAACCACTTTTTCATTAGTAATACCATGTATCGCAGCTACTTCTGGTGGTATTTCTATTTCAGGATTCACTAACCATGTTTTACTTTCTTTATTACCATTAGGAAATACTTTAAGTATCGAGATTTCAACGATACGATCTTTTGCAATATTTACCCCAGTAGTTTCGAGGTCAAAAAAAACAATCGGTTTTTTTAGGTTTAGCTCCATTTAAAAAAATTATTCTCAAATATACAATTTGGCACTCTATATAATATGTATTTAACACTTAGTTTCGTAGAACTTTTTAACCGATTTTTAAACAAATTGAAGATGTACAACCACTTTTTAATTTCTCTTGATTCTTAACAAATTTTCGGCTAAATTCGCTTATCACTCGCTAAAGAAATAAAGAATTTCTTGAAACCAACTATCCCCAGGGCAAGCCACAGGGGTATTTCGCCAGTTTCATTTTGACCTCAGGGTCAAAAATCGAAATCCTAATTATTTAGATTCCCGTTTTCACAGGAATGACAATTTCAACGGATACCCCGATGCATGCATGCAGGGAATTCTTTTCGATTAAAACTCTACCAAGCTTAACGCTGTAATGCATTTGACAAAAACCGACCGAAAAATGAAAGAAGTTGATAAAAATAGCGTTTAGTTGAAACGAAAAATGGACAAACTTTAAGCACAAAATCTAAAGGAAAATCAAAATACTATACTGCAGGAGGAAAAAGGGAATTAGCAGAAACTGACGAATAGACTCTTGCAAGAGAAATATTGCAGAAATTAGACGTACAAATTAAAAACAATACAATTACAATATATCGGAACTTTCAAAGCTCAACCTGACGGAGCAAAAGAAGGTGTTTTAGTTAAAATGACTTGTTATAAAGCGGAATGTGGTGGAGTTTTAAAACCGAAAAGTGAAATTGAAGAAATAAAATGGCTGAATTATAACAATGTAAACATTATATCGGAAGTAGATAAAAAATATTCAGATTTCTTAAAGAAAATGGCGAATTAAAATAAAAACGCATTATAACAAAGCCGTATAAAATTAAAGTTTACCTTCTCGAATAATTTGGTGCTTCTTTGGTAATCATTACGTCATGAGGATGACTTTCATGAATACCCGAAGAAGTAATTTTTACAAACTTCCCAGAAGTTTTTAATGTTTCTATATCTTTTGCTCCACAATACCCCATACCAGCCCGTAAGCCTCCAACAAATTGGTGTATGCTTTCAACCAATTCTCCTTTATAAGGTACACGACCAACGATACCTTCTGGTACTAGCTTTTTTATATCATCTTCTACATCTTGAAAATAACGGTCTTTAGAACCTTGCTTCATTGCTTCAACAGAACCCATACCACGATATGATTTAAACTTGCGTCCTTCGTATATAATGGTTTCTCCTGGGGATTCTTTTGTGCCAGCTAATAAGGAACCTAACATCACACTATCAGCACCTGCAGCAATCGCTTTGGGTATATCGCCCGTATAACGAATACCCCCATCGGCAATTACGGGAACTCCTGAACCTTTAATAGCATCTGCTACTTCTAAAACAGCCGAAAACTGTGGAAATCCAACCCCTGCAACTACTCTTGTGGTGCAAATTGAACCAGGACCAATACCTACTTTCACCGCATCTGCACCCGCCTCAACTAAATATTTTGCCGCTTCTGGTGTCGCTATATTCCCAACCACAACATCTAGACTGTTAAATTTCTTTTTTACTTCTTTTAAAACACTGACTACTCCTTTGGTATGACCATGTGCAGTATCTATAATTACCGCATCAATACCAGACTTTACCAAAGCTTCTACCCTATCTACAGCATCTGATGTTACTCCTACCGCAGCAGCAACTCTTAATCGTCCATAACTGTCTTTGTTAGCCGTGGGCTTTTGGGTAAGTTTCGTAATATCGCGAAAAGTAATCAAGCCAATTAATCTATAATCATCGTCAACTACTGGCAATTTTTCTATCTTATTTTCTTGTAAAATAACTTCAGCGTCTGATAAAGAAGTTCCTTTACCTGCTGTTACTAAATTCTCACTTGTCATCACCTCAGCAATCTCACGATCATTATTCTTCTCAAAGCGTAGGTCACGATTGGTTACAATACCTAATAATTTCCCAGAATCATCTACCACGGGTATTCCACCAATTTTATGCTCTGCCATATTACGCTTGGCATCTACTACCTTTGCAGTTACTGGTAAAGTTACGGGGTCAATAATCATACCCGACTCCGCTCGTTTTACTTTTCGTACTTCAGCAGCTTGCTGTTCAATCGTCATATTTTTATGGAGTACGCCTATGCCACCCTCTCTTGCCATTGCAATTGCCATTGAAGATTCTGTAACTGTATCCATAGCAGCAGATACAATAGGCACATTGATAGAAATATTTCTTGTAAATTTTGTTTGAATACTAACTTCGCGTGGTAAAATTTCTGAATAAGCAGGAACTAAAAGTACGTCATCATAGGTTAAACCTTCTCCTACAAATTTTGACTGATGAGCTTTCATGATGCAATTAAGATTTAATTGCGAGCAAATATACTCTTTTTAAAGCAAAAAAATAATTAAAAACTTAAAAACTAATGGCATCCGCAATTATCATTATCACAACCTTCTTGGGTATCTTTTTTAAAGAACTTAGTATATAACATCCATATTGCTAATACCAATGCTATTATCACCAATATATTCTGTAGCCAATCCATTATTTTAAGAATTGATAAGCGATTAAAGCACTAAGGTATGCAATAGCTGTCATACCAACTAATTGAATTAAAGGCCATTTCCAAGATCTGGTTTCTCTCTTTACAATTGCCAATGTACTCATACATTGCATGGCAAATGCATAAAATAATAGGATTGATATACCAGAAGCCAAGTTATAGATTGGCTTGCCAGAAATACGATCTCTCTCTTTTTGCATCTTATTCTTTATAGAAGCTTCTTCTTCGCTACCCACACTATAAATTGTTGCTAAGGTTCCTACAAAGACTTCACGGGCTGCAAATGATGTAATTAATGCTATGCCTATCTTCCAATCATAGCCTAATGGTTTAATAATGGGCTCTATGGTTTTACCCATTATGCCGATATAAGAGTTCTCTAATTTATACGAAGCTATTTTAGTAGCCAATTCTTCATTATCAAGATTTACATGTTCTTTTTTTACAATTTGTGCTGCGTTTTTAAATTCTTGTGTAGGTCCATTAGAAGCTAATACCCATAAAATGATGGAAATCGCTAATATGATTTTACCTGCACCAAAAACAAAAGCTTTGGTTTTCTCTAATACATGATAAAATATATTCTTTAGCAGTGGCATTTTATAATCTGGCATCTCAATTACAAAATAAGATTTAGACTTTATTTTTAAAGTCTTTTCTAATATTACTGCTGCAATGATCGCCGATGCAAAACCTAAAAGATATAACGCCATTAAGGTTAATCCTTGTAAATTAAAAATACCTCCCAATACATTTTTGTTAGGTATCACTAAACTTATAATGATGGCATAGACTGGAATTCTTGCTGAACATGTTGTAAAAGGTGTTACTAAAATGGTAATTAAACGCTCTTTCCAACTTTCTATATTTCTCGATGACATAATCGCAGGAATCGCACAAGCTGTACCCGAAATAAGTGGTACAACACTCTTACCACTTAGTCCAAATCGCTTCATGATTCTATCCATTAAAAAAACCACTCTACTCATATAACCTGTTTCTTCTAGTATGGCTAAGATCATAAATAGAAATGCGATTTGCGGAATAAAAATAACGACACCACCAATACCTGGAATAATACCTTCGGCAAGTAGGCTGGTAAATACGCCTGGAGCCACATTATTTTTTACCCACTCACTTAACGACGCGAAAGATTCGTCTATAAAGTCCATTGGCTTCTCAGACCAATAAAACAATCCTTGAAAAATTAAAAATAAAATTGCAAAGAAAATAAGGTATCCAAAAATAGGATGTGTTAATACTCCATCTAATCTTGTACGAAGATCAGTAGCCTTATCTCGATTAAAAGTATATGACTTGTTAAGTATCCCTGTTAAAAATTGATATCTTTTTATGGTATCTCTATGTTTCTTATCTCTTTTCTTATCCTTCTTATCGAGAATACCCTCTGTATAAACAAAACAAGGTTCTAATGAAAGTGTCTTATAATTGATAATAGCTTGTTTGAGTTTAGTGATGCCCGTATTCTCTTTAGTACTGATGAGTACTATGCTCGTTTTTAAATCTTGTTCAAGGCTTTCTACATCTAAGGAAATACCTTTTTTACGCATCTGGTCATGCATGTTAATAGCAAGAATAGTAGGTAATCCTAGATCTTTAACTTGTGTGAAAAGTAATAGATTACGTTTAAGATTTTCTACATCAGCAATCACCACTACTACATGTGGGTATTCTTTATTTTCTTTATTTGCGAGTACTTTTACAGCAATGTCTTCGTCTAAAGAAGATGGATTTAAGCTATAGGTTCCTGGTAAATCGATAACAGAAGCTTTTTCTGAGGGTGATAATTTAGAAATGCCTGTCTTTTTATCTACTGTAACACCCGGGTAATTACCTACTTTTTGATTTAGACCTGTGAGTCTGTTAAATAAGGACGTTTTTCCGGTATTTGGATTACCTACTAAGGCAACTTTTAACAACTTGCTCATACACGTTCTACTTGAATTTTAGCAGCTGTTTTTTTTCTAATAGCTAAGTAGGTGCCATTAATATTTAAATATAATGGATCAGAAAATGGAGCATGTTGAACCAACTCTACATAACTACCTTCTATACAACCCATTTCTATAAGCTTGAGTGGAATTTTTTTTACAAGAAATTTTTTGATAACCGCACGCTCTCCCTTTACCAAATCATCAATGGTGATCTTCATAAACTAAATAGCAGATTTAGCTTGCTAAAATACGCTATTATTTAGAATAATTCTAATTTAGGAATGGTAATCTATTGCACTTTATTGTATTTACTTCTCCAGATATACTCACTAAAGTTTTTCCCCGAAGCAATACCATAAAAAAGTATAAAACCAATGGCAAATTTAAAGTAAAATAGAAATAGCATTAAATGATACACTGGTTTTGTATTGCCATTAAAAATGAAATTCGTACTAAGTATTGTAAGTAAAATACATACCGTAAATATTGTAAAACCTAAATTACCTACATTTTTTAATGACCACATTTTGTATTTACGCAATGGGTGTAGGTCTTTTCCCCATTTATAAATCAAATAGTAATAACCCTTACCCATAGGTGCAAACAATACAGGATCATCTGCTTTTTTTAGCACAAAAAGTTTAGAGGGCACAATGATCTTAAAATTAGTGAGTGTGGTATTATGTATTTTTTCTAGTTGATGAATTTTGGAAATAACTTCTTCTGGATATTCACCCTTAAAATATTTTGTAGGAAGAAAACGCAGTCTATAGTCAATACATATTTTTCTAATTTGATCTATATGAAAAATATAACCAGCGTCTATACTATCAATATCAAACTTATTTTCAGATTTTTCTTGATGGTTTTGAAGTTTTTGAAGTGTTGCTTCGCGATCTTTATCTAGGTCATTAAATATATTTTCAACCCAATGGAGGATATTGTTTTCACCTACTGTTTTGTTGCGTTCTTTTCGTAGCTGCTCGTATAAATTTATTTCTTTCAACATCTTCGTTTTCTTTTTATAAAAATACAACAAAATCAATTATTTTAAAGACACTTTTAAAAAAGGCTTTATTTAGAATCAGTAAAATTTAAGTAGTTTCTTTTTTGAGTAACTGACTTAAAATTATAAGTACAGAGACAGTATATGAAAGTGTCATCAATGATCCCGAAAGTATAATGATATATTTCATCCATGCCAAGCCTTTCCATAATAAATAAATACCTCCAAAAGTTAATATAATCGAAATAAAGGGTTCTATCATTAAGAACAATTTAATTTTTTTATTTTTCATTTTAGTTAAAGCTAATAATGACCCAACAAGAAAAAAAATGAGTGACATTGATAAGATGTGAGAATGTACCGTAGTAAGAATTTCGCGCTCAGATTTTTTAAACTTCATTACCTTGGCATCTTCTATATGTTCATTGCCGTTATAATTTTCTTCAATACCTTCTGGCACCAATGAAGTTGTTGTATTCACAAATAAAAGACCCGTAAAAAAACCAATGCTTAATACTACTAAAAAAGCTGCAATTAAAAGCTTAATCTCTTTAGGAAAAGTAAGTAGCAATCCGTCAACTTGCATATACTAAATAGCTTTATGCTCTTGAAGAATATCAATAGAATGTAGCAAGCTATTTACAGCAATAGTCATAGAATTTGCAGAAATAGTAGCACCAGATATTGCAATGATATCTTTTTCATAGGCTAGTTTATCTTTACAACTTTTACCATTAAATTGCTTTAACCAACGCTTACTTCCTATTTCTCCTCCATAGTCTTCTCTGTAAATTAACACTTTGGTTTTTTTGATGATAAATGCCGTATCAAATAGTACTAAATAATCAAACTCATCTGTTTTACTTGGAGCTTTATCTACATAAGCATACCCTATTAACTTAGAATCTGACAGTATTTTAAACAAAGTGTTTTCTTCTATTTTTTTTTGAAGTTTAACATTTATAGCATCCTTAACTACAACAGCTTGAAAAGTGAATGATTCGGTACTAAATGTAGTTTTTACCTCTTTATCAATCTTCTTTTTTAGTTTAGAAGGTATTGTATTAAACGACATTAAAATAAATACCGTTAAAAGTAAAATAACATTAAAAGTCTTATAAAAACTCATGATGCAAATGTAAAATTTTATTTATAATAAATCTAAATAAAAATGAAAAACCGAAATAAATCTTAAACTTATTTCGGTTTTGAACAGAAACCAACTACTTAAATAAAATCTTTTTTTAGAACCATACTCCCACTCCAAAATTCAATCTATTAGTACCTGTATTCGCTGCATTATCTCTAAATTGATAATCTGCTTTTACAACGGCTCCAGGCGCCAATTTGTAGCTTAAACCAAAAGTCCATTCATCTCTATCATATGATAAGTTTCGTTCTAGATTTCTATCAACAGATTGATGCGTATCATAATCTTCGTAACGGGCAAAAGCAAATAACTGTTGTTTTTTTTCTTGAGGCAATAAATTATACGCTGCTTCTAGATACCACCCTTGCAAAGCACTTCCTAAATTTCTTCCAGTAAGTTTATTATAAGCTTCAGCATCTGAAATATTAGCATAAATAAACTGTCCTCTCGCGGTAAATCGTTGATATGCATAACGTGCATCGGCTCCTATCATAGTAACACCTACATCGGCTCCATCAAGATCATCTACATCATCATCAGCTTGTGTTCTTCCTAAATAGGTTGACAAACCTAAACGTAATCCGGGTACACCGTAATGATCTAGTTTAGCAGAAAAGGTAGGCTTGTTAATAGTAGATTGAATTCCTTTTTGACGTCCTCCTCGTAAACCCGAACTTCCGCCTAAAAATCCTCTTACACCGTCACCATCGGGTGTAGTAGATTTAAATCCATTCATTATATAGGCTTGATAACGTAAAGATGCATTATCAAATCGACCAGATACTCCAAAACCAATTTCTCGCCATGTTGTAGGTACAATGGCACCATCGATACTTGGGCGCTCAACACCATTGAAAGTAGTGGGTTCGTGATATTCATTGACAATACCCATAGGTACTAACATCAAACCAGCTCGTAGATTCACATTGTCATTTAAACTATACTGTAAAAATGCTTGCTCTACAAATACTTCTTGTACATGCTCAAACTCAATCTCAGTAACGAATTGTGTACGATCGTTAAATTTATATCCAAAAAGTATGACTAAACGTTGTACATCTAATTCACCATTGTCGCCTTCGGGTTGATTATATAATATTTCGCCATAACCACCAACAGTTACACCTGTATTAATATTACCTGATAAAATACGTTGTGCTGCATTTTGCTGGTTTTGAGGGTTTGTATATAACGAATCTGGAACAGTTTGACCATAAGAAATCATACTAAAAAGCATGACTACTAAGACAATTTTAAAAGTTTTCATTGTTTTTATTTAGATTAATTATAAATAATATTTAAATTACGATGGCAAATGTACATTACAGATAATTAAATAACAAAAGTTATTTAGAATAATTTTAAATAAAGGATTAAATAATTGATTTAAAGCACCTTAATCAATTCATAAACAATTGATTTTGAATTTGATGAAATTTCAAATACTCATAATCTCTATTAAATCGATGTGAAAAAAGTAGTTTAAGCTCTTTAAGTTCTTCAATATTTAATGAGATAAGTAAGTTTTTATGCCCAATAGGAAGTTGTATTTTTTTACCATGTAACTCATCGTTGAAATGATATTCGTAATACCCAGCATCAATTGAAGTAATATAATTGCAAAAGTGGTAATATTCTTTATCATTAAAACTAAAATCTAAGTTTTTGAATTGCACTTGAAAGTTTTCACAACTCTTACATTGAAACACAATACCATTTTCAGTTTTACTTATAATCTTAATTTCAGAACACATATTTGCCTCTATTAGTTGACAAATATACTAGAAGATTTTTATTATTTAGAATTATTCTAAATAATTATTTTGAAGATTTCAAATAGTTAATGACCACTTTTCTAATGTCAGAAGTTAGTTCTTCTTTATTAGGAGTATAGATTGAAACTACACTTTTATTATCAGGTTTTAAAAAAGGAATATCAAATCCTTTTAAGAGATAATCACTAAAAGCAACCGTATATGTTTTGGTTTCATTAATGGGGTAGCCTTTAACAAGCCATTGACCATTTTCGAATTCAGCATTGTATCGTTGTAAATAGGCTCCATCTCCCGCCTGAGACTTGCCATAGTTAAGTACGTCTTTTAATAAATTTCCTTTGATAGCTACTTTTAAAATCCCTCCACCGAAAGGTAATACTCTAAAAATATCGATACTGGTAATATTGCCTTCTAATTGATCATCAATTCTAATAGAACCTCCGTTTACTAAAGCACAATCAACCTCATCATTAAAACCATATGACATTGCCTCAGTAATTAATTTACCAAGATTCGTTTGATGGCTTCTTATGGGTTTATCCCTTCCATCTAAAGGTTTTTCTGTAACATAAATTATCTCGTTAGGATCAGATACGATCTCTTTTATCTTAGTTTCTAAAACTTTATTCCATTTATTTACAAGTTTTGTTACGTTTTCATCTTCGCCACTCTTCGCATTAATGGGTACTAATTCTGATCTTAGTTGAAGTTTCTTATTTCTTTTATCATAATTAATTCTATGCACATAAACTGTCTTTGCATTAGCATCTGCTTTTGCAATTTTTGTATTGTCAACTTCTACCAGCATATTATTATGTTCATGACCTCCCATAATTAGGGGTACTTGTGGTAACAGTTGGGCAATTTTCTGATCTTGTTCTATCTCAACATGTGTTAAACCAATTACAAAATCAGTTTTATCTTTTAAATCATTATACGCTCTTTTTGCTTGTTCATACATATCTGTGTATGCAACATAACTTGTCGGATTCGATGGAATTACGACACCAAAAAAACCAATCTTTACAATAGTTCCATCAGTGTCTTTTGCTTCGATAATATGTGTATCAGAAGTAAATTCTTTTATGCCTTTTTTTTCTTTATAAAAAGGAAATGTAGTACCACAAAATTTTTGACGTGCATTGGCAGAAGTCCATGCAAACTCAGATTCGTTAAGTCTTTGTTGGAGTTCATTTTTACTAAGGTCAAACTCATGATTTCCGAAAGTCACTAAGTCAACTCCCAAAGCATTCATCACCTCAATCATTTGCTTTCCTTTAATTCGTTGCCCATCAACTTTTAGTGTACCCAACAAAGAAGGATTTAAAAAATCACCTGCCATAAAAGTATATGTATTCTTATTTTCAGCGAGTAGTTTATTTCTGACACTTGCTACACGAGCCATCCCTCCTACTTTACCACCTTCTAATGGAGCAATTTCATAGACATCATTTAACTGCAAAAAAGTGAGTTCAATTTTACCATCATCTACTATAACTTGATTCTTCGTTATTGGCTGTTGTGTTCTACATGAAATAAATACAGTTATAAACAATACAAATAAAAGGGATTTAAAAATCTTCATGTCATAAATTCTATTGCATAAAATTAAATTAATAACTTAGTAGAACAAAATCAAATTCAATGAAAAATAATGTTTATGCCATCATTTTTGGATTGGCCATCGTGATAGCAGCTGCTCTATTAGGAAATGCTTTTAAAAATAGAAATAGTAAAGATGGTACTATTACAGTTACTGGTTTAGGTAAAGCAGATTTTACAAGTGATCTGATCGTTTGGGAAGGAAGCTATTCAACGCTTAACTCAAACCTCCAACAAGCATATGCTAGTTTAGAAAATGATAAAAAGATCATTACGAATTACCTAAATGACAAAGGTGTAAATACAAATGAGATTGTTTTTAAAGCAGTAACTACATCAGAAAAGAAAGAACAGAATTATTCTGAAACAGGTCGTTATATGGGAGATAAATTTATAGGATATCAGTTATCTCAATCTATTAAAATTGAGTCAACAAATGTAGCGCTGGTTGAAAAAATTTCGCGAGAGATTACCGAATTATTAAATAAAGGAGTTCAATTTTATTCACAACCGCCTCGCTATTATTATACCAAATTAGCCGATTTAAAGATTGAAATGATCTCTAAAGCTACTGAAGATGCTCGGGTACGCGCAGAAAAAATTGCAGAAAATTCGGGTTCGACTTTAGGAGATCTTATAGATGCAAAAATGGGTATCTTTCAAATTACGGGTCAAAATTCAAATGAAAATTACTCTTGGGGAGGTACATTTAATACCTCAGCAAAAAAGAAGACAGCCTCTATTACTATGAAATTGAATTATAAGGTGAAATAAATTAATGGAAAACTTCTGTTGATTTATTATACGATACCTTAAAAGTATCTTGATCTACACCTATATTCACTTTCTTTTCATTAAAATAAGCTACTAAATGCTCTGTAGGCATATTTCCTGTTAATTCATCTTTTGCCATTGGGCAACCTCCAAAACCTTTGATGGCACCATCAAAACGTCTGCATCCTGAAGTATAGGCAGCGTCAACTTTTTCGTGCCATAGTGTTGGCGTAGTATGTAAATGCGCACCGAATTCTATTTCTGGATATTTTGGGATTAAGTTCGAAAATAAATAGGTTATAATATCGGGTGTAGAACTACCAATGGTATCTGATAACGAAAGAATACGAACGCCCATTTTAGAAAGTTTTTCAGTCCAATCTGCAACAATATCTACATTCCATGGATCACCATAAGGATTGCCAAAACCCATCGAAAGATATGCCACAACTTCTTTGCTCGATTTTGTTGCTAAATTCAGTATGCTATCTAAGACTTCAACAGACTGCGCTATGGTCTTACTTGTATTTCGCATTTGAAAGTTCTCTGAAATAGAAAAAGGATATCCCAAATAGTCAATTTCGTCAAACTGTATCGCATCATTAGCACCCCTAATATTGGCGACAATTGCCAGTAATTTGCTCTCTGTATTCGATAGGTCTAATTGTCCTAAAACCTCAGCTGTATCCTTCATTTGCGGAATCGCTTTGGGTGATACGAAACTACCAAAGTCTATGGTGTCAAAACCAACTTTAAGTAATGAATTTATGTAATTAGCTTTTGTAGCTGCAGGTATATGATACTCTTTTATACCTTGCATCGCATCGCGAGGACATTCAATGATTTTTACTTGGTCTGTCATTGCTGATAAAAATAGTACTTTTTAAGTTACTAAAATAAAAATGGCAATTGCTACAAATACCATTATTTGCATCCATTTTAAATACAAACCTATTTTTGAATTACTTTTTATACTATTCGAAATACTTCCTGCTAATAAAACAATTGAAGAAAATATAGTGAATGAAGTTAAAATAAATAAAAAGCCAAGCACATAAAATTGGGTAACCGTATTTAGCGTATCACTAAATAAGAAACCTGGGAAGAAAGCAAGAAAAAATATAGACACTTTAGGATTTAACACATTCATTAAAAAACCTTGCTTAAATAACATTAAAAAACTCTTTTTCTCGACCGCACTTTCCGTTAAGGTAATTTCAGAACTTGAGGTATATACCTTATATGCTAAAAATAATACATAAGTAGCGCCAAAAACCTTAATTGCAAAAAAGAGTTTAGGGTTTTCTTTTATAATTACTGATACGCCAAATGCAACCAATGTTGTGTGTACTAAACATCCAGACATTAAACCCAAAACAGTCGCCAACCCATATTTTACACCATTGACTATACTTTGAATCAGCACAAAAATATTATCGGGTCCTGGTGAAATTGATAAGGCAGCGGTGGCACCTATAAAAGACAAGAGTATTGTATAATCCATAAAAAAAAATCCTGACTCATAGTCAGGATTTAAATGTACATATTTTTTACTTCTTATAGAGAAGCTCCATGCAATAACAGGTCAACAATTTTAGTTGAATAGCCATATTCATTGTCGTACCATGAAACAATCTTTACAAACTTATCTGTCAAGCCAATACCTGCATTACTATCAAAAACAGAAGTTCTTGGTTCTCCCACAAAATCTTGAGATACGACTGCCTCATCTGTATAGCCTAAAATACCTTTTAAAGCTCCTTCTGAGTTTTTTTTCATCACCTTACAAATCTCTTCATACGAAGTAGATTTTTCTAAGTTCACCGTTAGATCAACTACAGAAACATCCATTGTTGGTACTCTAAAAGCCATTCCGGTAAGTTTTCCATTTAATTCTGGTATTACTTTGCCAACAGCTTTCGCCGCTCCAGTAGTAGAAGGAATAATGTTACCAATAGCAGATCTACCCAATCTCCAGTTCTTAGTTGATGGAGAATCTACCGTTTTTTGTGTAGCCGTAGAAGCATGTACTGTCGTCATTAAACCAGATGCAATACCAAAATTATCATGCAATACTTTAGCTACAGGTGCTAAACAATTTGTAGTACAAGAAGCATTAGAGACAATTGTATCTATAGCTTTCATTTCTTTATGATTCACTCCCATTACAAACATAGGTGCATCTTTAGAAGGTGCAGAGATAAATACTTTCTTAGCGCCTCCATTTATATGCAATTGTGCTTTTTCTAATGTAGTGAAAATACCTGTCGATTCGATTACATAGTCTGCACCAACTGCATCCCATTTAATATCTTCTGGGTTGCGCTCTGAAGTTACACGAATCTCATTTCCGTTTACTACTAACTTTCCGTCTTTTACAATTATATCTCCATCAAACTGCCCATGTACAGAGTCATACTTTAATAAATATGCTAAATAATCTGCCTCTAACAAATCGTTAATAGCTACTATTTGTATGTTACCTCTTTTAATTGCCGATCTAAACGCTATTCTGCCGATACGACCAAACCCATTAATTCCAATTTTTATCATATTCTTTTTATTATACAGATAATATATCTGATATTCTTAATAATTCTCTATTGATGTTATGCTCACTTTTAATAGCTTCTTCTATACTTGTCGTAATTACTTTATTATTGACTAAACCTACCATAATGTCTGATCTGCCATCTAATAGCTCTTCTACCGCTTTGACTCCTAATCTACTTGCTAATACTCTATCAAAACAACTAGGTGAACCGCCTCTTTGCATATGGCCTAAAACAGAAACACGTGCTTCGTAATCTGGTAAATTCTCTTTCACATATTCGGCTAATTCAAATACATTTTTACCAATTTTATCTCCTTCTGAAACAACAACGATACTCGAGGTTTTACCGCTTCTTTTACTTTTCTTTAAAGACTCGAGCAACCTATCTAATCCTAAATTTTCTTCGGGAATCAATATCTCTTCTGCCCCAGCTCCTACACCTGCATTTAGTGCAATAAATCCAGCATCACGCCCCATTACTTCAATAAAAAACAAGCGATTGTGTGAGCTTGCAGTATCACGTATTTTATCAATAACCTCAACTACTGTATTTAATGCAGTATCATAACCTATCGTAAATTGAGTACCTGAAATATCATTATCTATGGTACCTGGAATTCCTACAAAAGGGATGTCATGTTCTTTACCAAAAACTACACCTCCTGTAAAAGTACCATCACCACCTATTAAAATTAAACCGTCAATCTCATTTTTCTTGAGATTTTCATGTGCTTTTTTTCGCCCTTCTTTGGTTCTAAAATCTTCAGATCTAGCAGACTTAAGGATGGTACCACCTTTACTAATAATGTTTTTTACACTTCTTGCATTTAGTGCGATATAATCATTTTCGATAATACCCTGATAGCCTCTGTAAAATCCGAAGCATTCAACTTTGTAGTAGGAACAAGCACGAACAACAGCTCGTATAGCAGCATTCATGCCTGGAGCGTCACCCCCTGAGGTGATTAACCCTATTCTTTTGATTACTTTACTCATGGTTTAATTAGTCTTGTAAAATTAAAACTTATAATTTTAATTGCTTATAAAATGAAGTATTTTGTACGAAAACGTTATCGACGTAATCTGGTAAATCAATTAGGCTTTTTACTTTTTTTCTTTGATTTGAGTGTATCTTTTTTAATCGTAGAAAATTCTATAAGTTTATTTTTTAGTTTGGTGCTATCAATAACTTTTTTAACCTTTTTTTTCTTCTTTTCCTTTTTACCAAAAATCTTTTCTTTTAGTTCTTTACCGTTATCAAAATCTACTTGATAAGACAAACCAATACCTTGCGTGTATCCTTCTTCGTTCGCCACAGCAAACTGAACCTCATTTTGTCTATTATATGCTTTAGCTCTAAAAGTTCCTTCTTTATTTAAGGGTGTTTCTATTTCTACTTCACCTACAATTCTAGACTGTGTATTTCCGCCAACAGGCACACCCACTTTACCATTTATGATAATATTTTTACCTAATCGTGTACTTGCTGTAAAACCTAATTGGTCATCAGTATTTAAATTACTATTTAAATTGTTTCTTGTGCCTAAATCATAGGATACACCAATATTAAACTTATCACCCTTACTCTTTAAAAGATTAGAAATTACATTCGATATTTTCTCTGAAACTATAGTACCTCCGGTAGCATTTATATCAACAGAAAAGTTACTATCATCAATATTGGTAAAATCCCCAAATGCCAATAATGAGAAAAACTGACTCATTTTTTTGTCTTGATCGCTCAATTTAAATTGTAACTCAGAATTAAGAGCCGCACTAGAATTTGGAATTTCTAAATCAAACTCAATATTAGAATTTAATAATTGACCCGATATTTTTGCGATAAGATCAACATCTATTTCTCGAGCTGAATTATTATCTAATAAAATACCCGGATTACCTCTTGTTCTATACACTGCAGTGATATTGTTTAAGTAGGCATCAAATGGATTACCTGTCCAGATTACAGAGCCTCCAGGTTGTACTGTAAAATCTTTATTAACAATATTTCTAAATTCATAAATACCTTCGTTAACTACATAGGTACCAAAAATATCAAATCTACCATTCGTATTGATGGCAATATTTAAGAATCCATCTCCTCTACCACTTAATACACTCCCTGTATTTTTATCTACCACAATTTCAGCTCTGGCATCCGTATTTACTTCTAAATCAAAGTTTAGTGAAAGGCCTTTTATTTCGTCGAATACTACTTCTTCAACCACATTTTTATCTTCCCCTTTATTCATATTGCTAACGAAAGTGATGAGTTGCGTGTCTCCAATCGTACTTACATCACTTAATGGAATAATAAATTCTGTACCTGGTTTTGTAGTTCCCGTTATATCGATATTCAACCTATCGGTATAACCTTTAATCGTGGCGGTAGCAATTTCACCAGTTGCATCATTTTTTCCTAAAAACCCAGTACCATAATAAGGGATTTCTTCGCTTTCTTTTGTATTTAAAACCAATAAATTATCAGTTTCTACCTTAAGGTCGAGGTACCAATCATTAAAACTGTTATGAGTTATTTTTCCTGTAAGTTTGCCTTCGGTATCATGTACTACATCGACAAGTGTCGTAGAAACAAAATTGAATGTTTGATTTGTTAGTTCAATTTTAGAACTACCTATAAAATCATAATCAACGTTTAAATATGGAAAAGCTAAGCCACCGTTTTCTAAATATAAATTACCGTTAATATCAGGATTCTTAAGAAGCCCTGTTACTACACCAGTGCCAGAAACAGTACCTCGTAGATTATCAAGTACACCTTCACCTAACGGATTATACGCAACTAAATCATACTTCTTTAATTCAAAATTACCGAAAATTGTAGGCTGTTGCGGCTCTAAATCAATTTCTCCCTTGATATCTATACTTTTTATATTTCTATTTTGAAGTGAAGCAGTTACAACAAACTTATCTAAAGAATTATAGCCTGAGGCATTAATAGCTAAGTTGCCTTGTTCAACATCATTTATAAACAACTTGTCTATCTTAAGATCTGCTGTAGGTAAATAGTCTCCGTTAGTTTGCTTAAAACTGAGCGTACCATTGACCAAACCTTGTAAGTCTAAGTTATCAATGTAAGGTGTTATACCTTCTAATTGAACATTCTCTATATTAGCACTTAGGTTCTTATTACCACCATCGCTAATAACTCCCGCAAAATCAATTTTTTGTAATCCCGATGTAGCATTTACCCGATCAAAAGCAAAGGTTTTAAAATTATCGGCAATGACTACCTTATTTTGATTATTGTCTGTTGGGTTTATCACCCACTCGTTCTCTTTAAACTTAATATTAGATTTTTTAAGCCCAATTACCGATTTATTGTTTTCATTGATGGTATGAAAAAAACTCAAATCAAATTTTTCATTATTCCGTTTACCACCAAAAAATTCTGTTCTGAAAAACAGGGTATCATTTAGGGTAACGTTCACTAGATTTAAATTTTCTATATCATAATACTTAGTATCTATTTTATCGAGACTTAGTAGTGTATTATATAGCGGATTTCTATTATCGATCTGAAGTCTTATTTTTTCAACAACATTTTCATAAGCTTCTACTTTTGGCGATTTTACCAAAAGCTCGAACTTATTTTGATCTGAATTGATTTCACCTCTAATGGTGGTATTTGAACCTAGGTTTACTTTAGGGAAAAATACACCTACAATTTTATTGTAAATCTTAAAATTGAAATTTAAAAACTGCCCAGAGGTAACTTTATTAGGAACATAGTTAGTATAAATACTCCCTAAAGAATTGGTTGCCAGCATTTTTAATTCTTTAAATCGAAATCTACCCTTCATCGTACCTTCTACGATGTCTGATGAATTGAAAGTTAAAACTCTAGTACTATCTTGAAACTTTGAGGTAATATTGAAATCTTTAAAAAAATAATCGTCATTTTGATTCGTATAAGAAGCATTTTTAAAGCGAGCTTCTCCAACAATATTGTCTAATGTACTACCCACTAATTTTACATCAATATCACCTTTTAATATTGCTTTTTCATCTCTTTTAAACAGATTTAATTTATTAAAATCTGAATATAAAACATTCGCTTTAAAATCGAGTTTATAATCATTCCCAGATAAATCTGCCAATCCGGTGAAATCCATTTTAAGATTTTCATCATCGGCTTTTAATTGACCATTAAATTTTTGATTCTGAAAAACACCATTTACATGTATATTGTCATAAGTATATCCTTTATACTGATGTTTCGAAACATCACCCTTTATTGTTGTATTTAAATTTTCTAAGGTAAACCCTTTGCCGTCAACATCTGCAATAAGTGACACATTTCCTATTAAAGAGTCATTTACAATTTTGCCTAAATTCAAATCAATGAACTCAATACTTCCCTTATATTTTGCATTATCAATATCATCAATATTAGTCAAGTTTAAATCAGATATAGTTCTTCCTAAAGCACTTTTAATAGTAACTTGTGCATCTACTTCTTGCTGTGTAATGAAAGAATTACCCGCTACAGAAAATTGTCCGAACGTATCGAATGTTGTAGGCAACGCTTTACCTAAGATATTTGGCAATAATCTTTTTAAATTATAATAGTTTGAAGTCAATTCATAGATTCTTGCATCAAGAGAAAATCCTTTTTCTTTATTTATCGCATTTTTAAAATGTAATTCACCATCGATAATAGAATTGCGATTCGAAACCAAATAAAAATCAGTAAGCACAAAATCATTAAGAACACCTTTGAACTTAGTTTTAAAATCAACCTTTACATTTTCACCAAATTCGTTATAAAACTTATTTACATCGACTAATGAAACAGACGAATTTTTAAAATCAGCATCTATTTGCACCTTATTAGTAAAATCAGCTAAATCTTCCCTATTGTAATTGAACACTACATCACCACTAATCGAAGATTTATCTGTATTTAAGACCGTATTTTTAAAGTTCATCTGTTGTTTTGTATAGGTAAAATCTGTAGATAAACTTGTTACTTCTATACCATGGTCTTCTATAAATGCTAAATCTCTAATAGCTGCATATACATTGGGACCTTCTACTTTAAAATCTTCTACTTTGCCATTAATACCTTTATAAAAGACTATAGGTTGTTGTTGCTTATTCTTATCATAAAGTATAAAATTCACATTATCAAGATTCAATAAAGAAGAAGTCATTAAGAATGGTATTTCACTTGAACCTTTACCATTGTCAAAACTCTCTGCAAAAATTGAAAGATTGTCGCTGTCTTCTCCTTCATGAGTTATCATAGTAAGAATAAGTCCTTCAATTTCTACATCACCAAGTTCAAGCTTATTATCAAGAATATTTTGATAACTAAAAACAGAAGTCACTAAACTTTTAACATATATAAGAGAATCTTTTTTGTGGTCTTTTATTTCAATACCCTTAAGATTTACATTACCAACAAATGAAAAATCTACTTTATCAATGACCATGTTCGTATTATAGGCTTCATTAAGGTAGGAAGTAACACGTTTTCCTAAAAACGTTTGCACTGAAGGAAGACTTAGTAAAAAAACAAGCAACAACACTAAAAGGATAAATCCTACAAGGAACCGCTTTGTTATTTTTAAAAATCTTTTGATAGGTTATTTGTTATAAATTTGCGAACTTAAAAGTAAACAATTTTATAGCACAATTTTTGTGCCTTTTTTAAAAGTTAATGAACAAAAATTCAACATATATACTTGCGATTGAATCTTCTTGTGATGATACAAGTGTTGCCGTTTTAGAGAATGACAAAGTATTAGCCAATATAATTGCGAATCAAGAGATTCATGCGCAATATGGAGGTGTTGTGCCCGAATTAGCTTCGAGAGCACATCAGCAGAGCATAGTACCTGTAGTTCACCAAGCCTTAAAAAAAGCCAATGTCGATAAGAAAAATTTACATGCGATAGCATTCACAAAAGGGCCTGGTTTGTTAGGTTCTCTTTTAGTAGGCACCTCTTTTGCAAAATCTATGGCCATGGCTTTAAAGATTCCGTTACTAGCGATAAATCATATGCAAGCGCATATTTTGGCTCATTTTATTGATGATCAAGTTCAAAAGAAACCTAATTTTCCTTTTATATGCCTTACCATTAGCGGAGGACATACACAGCTGATCAAAATTTCTAATTATTTCGATATGGAAATTTTAGGCGAAACTATAGATGATGCCGTAGGAGAAGCTTTTGACAAGTCAGCAAAGATACTAGGTCTTAGTTATCCTGGTGGTCCGTTAATAGATAAATATGCACAATTAGGAAATCCGAAAGCATTTGAATTTCCAAATCCGAAAACAAAAAACGAGTTAGATTTTAGCTTTAGCGGATTAAAAACTTCGATTCTGTATTTTATTCAAAAGAATGAAAAAGAACATCCAAATTTTGTCAAAGAAAACCTTCATGATATATGCGCCTCTATTCAATATACGATTGTTACAATTCTGATGAAAAAACTCAAGAAGGCTGTAAAATCTACAGAAATTAAAAATATTGCTATTGCGGGTGGTGTTTCTGCAAATTCTGGTATAAGAGCCGCTTTGCTAGCAACCGAAAAAAAATATGGTTGGAAAACTTTTATACCTAAATTTGAATATACTACCGATAATGCTGCCATGATTGGTATTGCTGGGTATTATAAATACTTAGAAGGCACCTTTGACGATCTAAACATTTCTGCAAAAGCACGATTAAAAGTTACTGAATAAAAAAACGCTACCAAAAAGTAGCGTTTTTGAATAGCTATTCTTTTATATATTAAGCCTGCATGGCAGCTGCAATTCTTTTATAGATGCCACCTTCTAATTTAGATCTTATTGCAGAAAAAGCTTCAATCGTTTCTTTAACATCTTCAAGTGTATGTGTAGCCGTAGGTATTAATCGTAAAATGATCAATCCTTTCGGAATCACAGGATAGACTACAATAGAACAGAAAACTCCATGGTTTTCACGAAGATCATGAACCATAGCCATCGCTTCTGGGATGTCACCTTTTAAGAAAACAGGTGTAATACATGTTTGTGTGGTACCTAAATCAAAACCTGCTTGACGCAATCCGTTTTGTAAAGCATTGGTGTTTTCCCAAAGTTTCTCTTTTAGCTCAGGCATAGTACGCAACATATCTAAACGCTTTAATGCGCCTTTCACCATTGGCATAGGTAGTGATTTCGCAAACATTTGTGAACGCATATTATATTGTAAATACTGTATAATATCTTTATCACCCGCAAAAAAGGCACCTATACCTGCCATAGATTTTGCAAATGTTGCAAAATATACATCTATATCATCTTGTACACCTTGTTCATAACCCGTACCTCTACCACCTTCTCCTAAGGTACCAAAACCATGAGCGTCATCTACTAACAGTCTAAAATTGTATTTTTTCTTCAGTTCTGCAATCTCCTTTAATTTACCTTGCTCACCTCGCATACCAAAAACACCCTCAGAAATCACTAAAATTCCCCCATTGTTATCGGTTGCCATTTTAACAGCTCGCTGCAAGTTTTTTTCTAAACTTTCTACATCATTATGCTTATAGACAAAACGTTTACCAGCATGCAAACGAACACCGTCTATAATGCATGCATGCGTATCCATATCATACACAATGACATCATTTTTAGAAACTAATGCATCGATAGCAGACACCATACCCTGATATCCAAAATTCACCAAATACGCAGCTTCTTTACCAACAAATTCAGCACATTCTCTTTCTAATTGTTCGTGATATTTTGTATGACCAGACATCATTCTGGCTCCCATAGGATATGCCATACCGTGTTCTGAAGCAGCAGCGCCATCTACTTTTAGTATTTCTGGATGGTTAGCTAAGCCTAAATAGTCATTTATGCTCCAAGTAATTACTTTCTTACCGTTGAAAATCATCCTATTAGAAATAGGTCCTTCTAACTTTGGAAATACATAGTAACCTTCAGCTTGTTTTGCCCATTTCCCTAAAGGGCCCTTATCTTGTACAATTCTTTCAAATAAATCCTTCATCTCACTGACTTTAAGGTGGGTGCAAATTAACTACTTTTTTAAGGGTAAACAAAGCGTATTATTGGTTTTTTTCAACAAAAAAAGAGCTGTTTTCAACGAAAACAGCTCTTAAAATCACATCGTAAATGTGTATTATTTTATATACTGAATTTCTTCTTGAACGTGTTTTTGAGAATCGAAAAAGCCTTGATCTTGCATCCATTTATCACTATATACTTTTGCCATATAACGTGAACCATGATCTGGGAAAATGACCACGACTTTACTCTGAGTATCAAACTGACCTTTCTCTGCTAGTTGCATTACGGCTTGCATTGCTGCTCCACTTGTATAACCTGAAAAAATACCTTCTGTTAAAGCTATCTCGCGTGCTCTGTGTGCACTATTCTCATCGGTTACTTTCTCAAATTTATCAATACTTTCAAAATCAGTAGCTGCAGGAATTAAGTTTTTACCCAATCCTTCGATTCTATATGGATAAATTTCTTTAGGATCTAATTCTCCTGTCTCATGAAACTTTTGTAATACCGATCCATACGCATCAACTCCAATAATTTTAATATTTGGGTTTTGTTCTTTTAAAAACTTGGCTACTCCAGAAATGGTACCTCCGGTACCACTAGCCGCTACCAAGTGCGTAATTTCACCATTTGTTTGCTCCCAAATTTCTGGGCCTGTTGTATTGTAATGCGCATCAATATTTAATTCATTAAAATATTGATTGATATATACCGAATCAGCAATTTCAGCGTGTAATTTTTTAGCAACATTATAATAAGAACGTGGATCATCTGCCTTTACATGTGCAGGACATACATATACTTTAGCTCCCATAGCCTTAAGCATATCTATTTTATCTCCAGACGATTTTGAACTCACCGCTAAGATACATTCATATCCTTTAATAATACTTACCATTGCAATACTAAATCCTGTATTACCAGAAGTAGTTTCAATAATAGTAGCTCCTTTTTTAAGAATTCCTTTTTTTTCAGCTTGCTCTATAATATGTAATGCTATTCTATCTTTAGAAGAATGACCTGGATTGAAACCTTCAAACTTAGCATAGAACTCTCCTTCAATATTTTCGGTGATCTTATTTAATCTGATCATCGGAGTACTCCCTATTAGTTCTAACACATTTTGGTTTACACCTAAATTTTGCTTCATCATAGTTGTAATCGATTGTTATTAAAATAACCGCGCAAATTTACTATTTTTTTTTTAATCACTTTTTTATACCCTCTAAATCAATAAAAAAAGCATAATCACGAGCAGTATCTTTAAGTGCATTAAATCTACCTGAGGCACCTCCATGACCCGATTGCATATCTGTATGCATCAATAAAAGATTATCATCATTTTTATGTGTTCTTAGTTTTGCTACCCATTTAGCTGGCTCATAGTATTGCACTTGTGAATCGTGCAAGCCCGTTGTAACTAACATATTAGGATAGGTCTGTTTTTTTACTTGATCGTACGGTGAATAAGACAACATATATTCGTAATATTCTTTTTTATTCGGATTGCCCCACTCATCATATTCTGATGTCGTTAACGGAATACTATCGTCTAACATCGTTGTTACCACATCAACAAAAGGAACTGCAGCGATAACACCATTGTATAATTCTGGATTCATATTAATTACAGCTCCCATTAACAATCCACCAGCTGAGCCTCCCATGGCATATAAATGATTTTCTGAGGTATATCCTTTTTTAATAAGATGTTTACTACAATCTATATAGTCTGTAAATGTATTCATTTTATGAAACAGCTTGCCCTCTTCGTACCATTCTCTTCCCAAGTACTGACTTCCTCTTATATGGGCAATACCAAAAACAAATCCTCTATCTAGTAAACTTAGGCGCGTTGTACTAAAACCATCTGGTATGGTGCTACCATATGATCCGTAAGCGTATAACAAAAAAGGCGTATTCTTAGTAAACGTTGTATCCTTTCTTCGAACCAACGATATGGCCACTTTTTTGCCATCTCTCGCAGTAGCCCAAATACGTTCGCTGATATAATTGTTTTTATCAAATTTTCCACCAAGTACCTCCTGCTCTTTCTTTATTTCTTTTGAACGATCGTTCATATTAAAATCAATCACAGAAGCTGGTGTTGTCAACGAATTGTATCCATAACGAATAATAGTGGTATCAAACTCTGGATTATTATACACACCTACAGAATACGTTTCTTCATTAAATGGTAAATAATAATCTTCTGTACCATCCCAACGTTTAAAACGTATTTTGTTAAGACCATTCGTACGTTCTTCAAGAACTAAATAGTCTTTAAAAATGGAAATGTCTTCTAACAGCGTATCCTCTCTATGCGGAATTACATCAACCCAATGCTCTTTTGCCGTTTTATAGACAGAAGTTTTCATCAATTTAAAATTTGTAGCCCCATCTTTATTGGTAAGAATATAAAAATCATCTTTATAATGTGATACACTATATTCTAAATCATTTTCACGTGGTTGAATCACCTTAAAGGTTCCGTTAGGAGTATCTGCATCTAGCATTTGATACTCTTGAGATAACGTACTAAAAGAACCTATCATGAGATATCGTTTAGATTTTGTTTTGAATACAAAAACACCAAAAGTTTCATCTTTTTCATGATATACCATTTCATCGTGTGAAGGGTCGGTACCTAAAACATGCTTGTATATTTTTTCACTTCGTAGTGTTAACGGATCTTTTCTCGTATAGAAAACGGTTTTGTTATCATTCGCCCAGGTAGCGCCTCCAGTAGTATTTTCTATTTTCTCTGGATACAATTTACCTGTTTCTAAATCTTTAAATTGTATAGTATATTGACGTCTGCTTACCGTATCGACTGCGAATGAAGCAATTTTGTTGTTATCGCTCACGCTTAATCCTTTTAAGGAATAGTAGTCAAAACCTTCAGCCATTTTATTAACATCAAAAAGAATCTCTTCCTTGGCATCTAAAGTTTCTTTTTTTCGAGCATGTATTGGATATTGCCCTCCTTTTTCAAATCGAGTAATGTAGTAATACCCATTTACTTTAAATGGCACCGATTCGTCATCTTCTTTAATACGAGCTTTCATCTCTTCAAAAAGCGACTCTTTTAGAGTATTCGTATGTGCTGTTTTAGCCTCATAGTACTCATTTTCTGCATTTAAATAATCGAACACTTTCTGGGTATGTGCATCGGGTGTTTTCTCATTACGTTGTTGGTCTGTTAAACGCATCCAGTAATAATCATCTATGCGTTTGTTGCCATGCTCAACAAATTCTTTAGGTTCTTTAGGCGCTATAGGAGGCTTTATATCGGTCATTTTATTTTACTTGAAGCTGCAAAAGTAATAGTTATTATTATAATGTTTTAAAATTATTCTAAAGCGCTATTTTTGTAACCGCAAAAAATAAATTTTAAGTATGTTCGGAGATTTACAAGGAATGATGCAAAAGCTAAAAGATGCTAAGCAAAAAGTAGAAGAAACAAAAATTAGACTAAATACCGTGTATGTTGATGGCACTTCAAATGGTGGTGCAGTAAAGGTTACCATAACCGCTAATAGTGAAGTGAAATCTATAGAGATTGCTGACGCTTTATTACAAGACAAAGAAGCCTTAGAAGATTATTTGATTTTAGCATTAAATGATGCCATTTCAAAAGCTACCAAAATAAATGAAGCAGAATTAGCTGCTGCTGCAAAAGACGGAATGCCTAACATACTTGGTCTAGATAATTTTATGTAATATATTTGGTTGAAAATACAGCTTTACAGATTAAGTATTGCGCTATAACGTAGGTGACCATAATTGCTATCGAAAATAATACATCTGCATAAAGAAATTTATCGATTGCTATCAAACTATCTGAGACGATAAAAATGCTAGCACCAGCTAAAAAAAGAGTGTTACTTTTATTATTTTCTCTTAAATAATTATGAAGTGTCATCATACCCATACTACAAATAACAATTCCATAAATAATTACAGGTACTAACATTTCATCTAAGTGCTTATAGAGAGATGTAATTAAAATGAAAAAGAATACGATAAAAGGGATTGAAGCTTTCAGAATTATATTAAAATCGACAGACTCATTTTTACATATTAAAATGATGATATAAAAAATATGCGCTATTAAAAATGAAAGTAATCCTAAAATAAAGAAATTACTTTCAGAAAATAATAGAAACACATCACCTAAAAAACAAAAAATAAGTGCACCTACATATATTCTCTTAGGGTTCCTTTCAGCAGAAAGATAATACAATAGCAAGCTAATCATTATAAGAGGCTTGAAAATAAATCTCAGCATACTATTTGATGTTATAATTGCATATACATCTATACATGAACAGGTAAAAAATAAGATCAGAAATAGTTTTGCTCTCATAAAATTAATGTACTTCTACATTTATTCTTCTTGTTTCTTCTGCATAGATTGTATTGATACAATATAGTGAAAGGGTGTAATTAATGATATTAAAAATAGGATCACCTTTGTGAAGATGATCAAAGCCTCTCGCTACGGTGCCTATAAAGATATAAGATAAATCTGGTTAGATTGAGCATAGAAACCTTATCCTTTCTATCTAAATATAAATAGACCGAAAAAGAAGCGTAAAGTAGTGTAATAATTCCGAATATGAAGTGTAACATGACAATTTGATCTTTATTATAAAGCATAAAATACAAGACACTCATCAAAATTACGATCATTACCATGGCTATTTTAAAAAATCTAGCTGTATTCATCTTTCCTATTTTATCAGCAATGATTAGCATATTAATAAGCTTAAAAACAGACCAACGCATACCAATACAAAAAAACCTTGACGAGGTTTAATTAGAAATATAGTACAATACAACTAAGGGCGCCAAGTAAGGCTTTGAAAAATGAATAAGCTTAATAGAAAATGGTATACACATACTTGCTTGTTGCAATAACTAGCATAATAAACAATATAACCTGTTTTGTTGCTTTTATTTTCTATAGCATCGCTAAATAATCATCTTCACTAATAATAGGAATGTTCAAATCTTCAGCTTTTGTTCTTTTACTAGGCCCCATATTATCGCCTGCAATGACATATGTGGTTTTTTTAGAAATAGAACTAGACACCTTGCCCCCATTATCTTCAATAGACTTTTTTAGCTCATTTCTGTTAAATTTAGTAAAAACCCCCGATACTACAAATACGTTGCCTGCCAATATATCTGTTTGACCTTCTTGCGCTTCCGCGGAAAGTGCTAGTTGCACTCCATACCGTCGCAACCTTTCAATGAGTTCCCTATTTTGAGGATTTTGAGAAAAATCGATAATGCTTTGTGCTATGCGATCGCCAATTTCATCTACCGCAATCAATTCTTCAAAGGAAGCCTGCATGAGTGTATCGATACTCTTAAAATGTTTTGCTAATTTCTTCGCTACAGTCTCACCCACAAATCGAATACCCAATGCAAATAATACTTTTTCAAATGGTTTTTGCTTAGAAGCCTCAATACCCGCCACTAAATTTTGTGCAGATTTTTCTGCCATGCGCTCTAACGGAATCACTTGTTCAACCGTAAGATCATAGAGATCGGCATAGTTCTTAATTAAATCTTCTTTGTACAACAATTCAACGGTTTCGGCACCTAGACCATCAATATCCATTGCTTTTCTACTTATGTAATGCTGAATACGCCCTGTAATTTGTGTAGGGCAACCATTTTCATTCGGACAATAATGTTGTGCCTCACCCTCTTTGCGAACAAGCTCGGTAGCACATTCTGGGCAATGGGTAGCGTATTGCGTTGGCACAGAATCTGAAGCTCTTTTAGACAGATCTACACCTACCACTTTGGGTATAATTTCTCCGCCCTTTTCTACAAAAACAGTATCGTTTTCACGAATATCTAGCTTTGCTATCTGGTCGGCATTGTGTAATGAGGCACGCTTTACTATGGTACCTGCCAACTGTACGGGTTCTAAATTCGCTACAGGTGTTATAGCACCTGTACGCCCTACTTGATAGGTAATGGTATGCAACACCGTGCTCTCTTGTTCTGCCTTAAACTTATAAGCGATTGCCCAACGTGGTGCTTTGGCGGTATAGCCCAATTCCTCTTGTTGGTATAACGAATTTACCTTTACCACCACACCATCGGTTTCATAGGGTAAATTATGGCGTTCAACATCCCAATAGTTTATAAAATCTAGTACAGCATCAATGCTCTTGGCTACTTTTATGGCCTTGGGTATTTTAAAACCCATGTATCGTGCATTTTCTAAGGCTTCATAATGCGTTTTAAAAGGCAGCTTTCCCACCATATGATAGAGTAAACAATCTAAGGGCCGCTTCGCTACCTCAGCGCTATCTTGCAATTTTAAGCTACCACTCGCTGTATTTCTGGGGTTACGATAGACTTCTTCTCCACTTGCAAGGCGTTCTTCATTCATTTTGTTAAAGCCGTCAAGCGGAAGAATAATCTCACCACGTATTTCGAAATCGCTAACCTGATTTGTTTTGAGTTGTAAGGGTATAGAACGAATCGTTTTAATATTGGTGGTAACATTATCACCTTGAAAGCCATCACCGCGCGTTACGGCACTTTGTAATGCACCATTTTCGTAAGTAAGATTGATGGACGCACCGTCATATTTTAGCTCACAGGTATATTCAATATCGGTGGTGCCAAGAACTTTTTGCAAGCGTTTTTCCCAATCGAGTAGATCTTCTTTAGAGTAACTATTGTCTAAAGAATACATTCTGTTTTTGTGGGTGACCGTTTCAAAATTTTTGGTAATAGCGCCGCCAACACGTTGTGTGGGCGAATTAGCATCAAAATACTCAGGATGTTTTGCTTCGAGTGTTTCTAGCGCTTTGAGTTTATTATCGAACTCATAATCTGAAATAGTGGGTGTGTCTAATACATAATAGTTATAATTATGTTCACGAAGCGTCACTCTGAGTTGGTCTATTTGTTCTTTGGGTGTTGGCATTAAGTTATCTAAATAAGAAGGCTAAAAATAGTGAAAAGCTAGTAGTTAAAAAAACAGGAAAACCATCTTACTTCTCAAACGTAATTTAGTTTGTTTCTTAACATATTTTCTTCGAACTTCGCTTATCAATCGATATAGGTAACTTGTACTGAGCGCAGTCGAAGTATTAAAACGGAACCATATCTTTACGTTAGCTGCAACCTAAAAAGCCTCGTAAATAAAAATGAAATCTGTAATTATTAAACCAAAAAGCGAAATATTGAATAAATACATTCAATATTTTTTGTTTTTCAACAAAACTGACACTAATTTTTTAAATTATACAACATTTCCAAATAATAATCTTTGCCTTGCGATTTATAAGGAAAACGATATAAATTATGTCAACCAATCTAATAACAACAAATGTATAATAACTAAAGGAGGAGAAAATTTTATAAACAAGTTTTATGGGTTTCACAAAATGCCGTTTACTGTGAATATAGATTCCTACCTTGACCAGATTTGTGTTCTTTTTTATCCTTCTGCTTTGAAAGCATTTACAAACGAATCCTACTCTAATCTAATGCTTTCAGATAATTTTTTTGATGTTTTCTCTAATGTTGACAATATAGTTTTAGAACAAATATTTGAAGAAAATGAATTTTCAAAAAAAGCCGATAAACTCGAAGAGTTACTTTTAAATAACTTAAATTTTAAAATACCAAATAAATTGAAAGAAGCTTTGTACATTATAGAAACCTACAATGGCAATGCTAATTTTACAGTTGAAGTATTAGCTAAAAAACTTGTTATAAGTACTTCCTCATTGTTCCGGCTATTCAAAAATTACGTAGGTCAAAATCCTAAATCATACTTAAAAACTATAAGGTTTAGAAATGCTTTAAATCAAGTTCTTAAAAATCAAAATTCAATGACAAGTATAGCTCATCTTAACCAATATTATGACCAAGCTCATTTTATAAATGATTTCAAATCATTTTCAGGTTACTCACCAAACCAATTAAATGCTAAAATATCAGTTCAGCAAAGTAATTTAGTGTGGATTTATAACAAAAAATGAAAGTGAATGATTTTTCCAATTTTTTAAACTTCCTATTTTCTTTCTTTGTTCTTAAAAGTAGATACAGATGAAACAGCTTCTCATTTTAATAAGTACGTTTGTCATAAATTCGGCATTTGGGCAACAAAACTGCAATTGCGAAAAAGCACTTGATAATCTAATTACAAAAATTGAAAGTAATTATCCAGGGTTTCAAGAAAAAACCAAAGACACCTTAATTTACAATAGTTTAAAGAAACAATTGATTATCGAATCCAAAAAAGCAAACAATTTGCAATGCATTAATGTTCTTAAAAAATATACATCATTCTTTAAAGATGGACATATTTGGATTTTACCTAATGAACAAGAAAAACCGATAGTCAAAGAGAAAAAAAACGAACCTGAAAAAATAGATATAAATATTGCGAGCTTTAAAAGAAAACTACAAAAATCAACCGATAAATTGGAGGGAATTTGGAAGGATAAAAGCTATTTGGTTGGAATAAAAAAAACAGGCGAAACCCAATATACAGGATTTGTTATTGAAACAGCTAATTCTAATTGGAAACCAAAAGAGATTAAATTTCAATTAAATGGTAAAGACAACATTACGTACTATTTTTCAGACCATTCTTCATTCAAAGACACTTTTAAATTATATGAGGATTATCTTCTTTACATAAATAACTTAAAATTTAACTTTGTTAAACAAAACCTGAATCGGCAATTAGATTCGGTAGAAGTTAAAAGAAAAATAGATGAATTAGACGGATTTTATTTCAATAAATTGACAGAAAAATCATCTTTAATTAGAATATCAAGTTTCAACTATCCTTATGTTGAGCGTATTGAAAAGCTAATTACTGATAATAAAACAGCAATTGAAAATAGTGAAAATCTTATTATTGATATTAGAAACAATGGAGGTGGTACTGATAATGCATATGAAAAAATCCTTCCATTAATAATTACTAATCCAATAAGAAATATTGGCATAGAGCTTTTATCTACTCAAGGTTTGATTGACGGAGTTACTACATATAAAAACGGTCTTGAAGAAAAAGACTCATTAAAGAACAAAGCAAAAATTCAAGAATTAGATAGTCTCATTATTATTTACAAACAAAATTTGGGAAAATTCATAAATCTTAATGACAAAATCGTAGAAATTGACACTATGAAAAAAGTAAAAAACAGCCCAAAACAGGTCATTATTCTAACGAATAATAAAGTAGGAAGTTCTGCAGAGAATTTTGTTTTAAAGGCGAAACAAAGCAAAAAAGTCAAAATATTAGGAACACCAACAGCTGGAGTTTTAGATTATGCCAATGCTTACTTTTTCAAATTTGGTTGCGATAATTACAAATTACTCTTACCAACTTATCGTTCCTTAAGGTTGCCTAATTATCCAATTGACAACATTGGAATTCAACCTGATATTTATCTGGACAAAACTGTTACTGATTGGGTGAAATTTGCTATTGATTATTTAGAGAATTAAACAATAGCAAGGCAGCGGCTAACACCGGTAACCGTTGCACAAGTCAATGATTTTTTTTCAAAAACCTTTACAATATTGATTTTTAAGGGTTTTGCATGCTGGCATGTGAAATGAGCTTTCTGTCACTTATAATATTCTCTAAATAACCCACTAAACATAATTTGAAAAATACTACAGGATCAATACTCTGTTGACCACTATTACCGTAGTAATGTTGGGTCTCTTGGTAGAGAAAATCTAAATTAAGTACACTTTTTAAGCGGTAGTAAAAATTATCTTCTGGTACGTGGCTGCTCAACTGAAAACTGCTGAACAATTTCTCTTGATAAATCTTTTTGCCTTGCATAAAGCAAAATACGAAAGTTTGCTATCTTGTGCAACAGACACAATGGATAAGCGTAATTACAAAATTTTAACTTTTACTAAAATCCTGTTAAAATAAACGACCTACGAAATCAGAGATTCTTAATACTGCTTATTTTTTTGTATTATCGCGTTTCAATCACACAATCATTTCAACAAAATAAAATTTTATAAAAAGATGAAAAAAATATTACTATCGGTAGGTATTGCGGGTATGCTATTTGCTTGTGGTGCTACTCAAAATACTACGAGTACTACAACAAAACCAGCTGTTGTTGCACCTATACAAAAAGATGTTACAGCATTTGCAAACACCATTACTTCAGAAGAATTAAAAGAAGCTTTATATACCTATGCCTCTGATGAATTTGAAGGACGATTAACAGGTTCTCCTGGTCAGAAAAAAGCAGTTGAATTTATTAAAAAGCACTACACAGATCTTGGTATTGCATCACCCCTAGGTGGTGATGATTATTTTCAAGAGGTACCCTTAGAAATGAAAGAAGTGCCTACGGTAACGCTAAACATTAACGGTACGGATTTCGAAATTAACAAAGACATGGTTTCGGTACGAGAAGGTGATGAAGGAACCCTCAACCTCGATGAAATTGTCTATGTAGGCTATGGTATCGAAGATGGTGACTATTCAGATTATAAAGATCTAGACGTTACGGGTAAATATATTTTGGTAAAAGGTGGTGAGCCTAAAAAAGAAGACGGTACCTATGTAGTTTCTGGAACCGACAAAGCTTCGAAATGGTCTACACGTCAGCAGTATTCTGCAAAAAGTCAGTTAGCCACAGCAAAAGGTGCAAAAGGTATTTTAATGTACGATATGCAAATCTACCCTATGATTGCTCAAATGTTTAGTCGTGGCGGAAGCTATTCTTTAAAAGGAGATGCAGCAGCGGCAGATAAAATGCACTATTTATTTGTAAATAGTTCGGTTGCCGAAACGATTGTGAGTGATATTGATACCAATAACAAACCTGCTGTGGTAAAAGTTGCTTTCACGATGGATTATAAAAACAATAGCAAAGATGTAGCTTCAGAAAATGTGATCGCTTATATTAAAGGTTCTGAAAAGCCAGATGAAGTGATTGTAATCTCTGCACACTTAGATCACGAAGGTGTAAAAGATGGTAAAATCTATAATGGTGCTGATGATGACGGTTCTGGTACGGTGGCAATTTTAGAAATTGCGGAAGCTTTTAAAGAAGCGGTAAATAACGGACAAGGCCCTAAGCGCTCCGTAGTATTTTTACATGTTACAGGTGAAGAAAAAGGATTGTTAGGTTCGCAATATTACGCAGATATGGATCCTATTTTTCCACTAGAAAATACGGTTGCCAATCTAAATATTGATATGGTAGGTCGTTCTGATCCTAAGCGTACAGAAGGTGATAGAAATTATATTTACCTAATTGGTAGTGATAAATTAAGTACCGATTTACACAACTTATCTGAAGAAATAAATAAAAAATACACCAATTTAGAGTTAGATTATAAGTTTAATGATGAGAACGACCCAAATCGTTTTTACTATCGTTCAGATCATTATAATTTTGCTAAAAATGATATTCCGGTAATCTTTTATTTTAACGGAACCCATGATGATTATCACCAACCAAGTGATACACCAGATAAAATTGAATACGACTTATTGCAAAATAGAGCGCGTTTAATTTTTCATACGGCTTGGGAACTGGCAAACCGTGATGCACGCATCGTAGTTGATAAGCCTACAAAAAAAGCAGAATAAGTACAGTATAAATATGTCATATAAAACCTTGTCTTTTGGCAAGGTTTTTATTTTATTACAACATAAAAAATATGTTTTTAGCAGATCAATTTACTGAAATAGAGCACTTACTTAAGCAAGTAACTCATAAGAATGAATATGTTTCTAAAACACATTTTCATTCTTTTGATTTAGCACCAGCACCTATTCACGATATTAATTATTTGAAGGATGTAAAAGACAATTTTATTAATTGCATATTATAACAGGTGATGAGGCTACATAAGTACTAATTATCAGATAGATTTGTTTATGTATTCAAATAGTAACCTATCGGTTACTATGGGAAAAATCAACATTATCATATGACTTTTCAAAAGTAAAACAACTAAAATCCGTAAAATCTTAGCTCGAATGCGCAAATCGTTATTTAAAATGAGTAAATCATTATTTTGATTTTCTTTTCATTCAATAATTGTATTTTTGCAACTGAAATTTTTACCATGAAAAAAGGAGTATTACTTGTTAATTTAGGATCACCTGACAGTACAAAAACTAAAGATGTACGACGTTATTTAGATGAATTTTTAATGGATGAACGTGTTATTGATATACCCTATTGGAAGCGTTACCTACTCATTAAAGGAATTATACTAAATACAAGACCCAAAAAATCGGCTGCAGCCTATAAAAAAATTTGGCAGAAAGAAGGATCACCTTTGATTGTCATTTCTGAACGCTTTAAAGAAAAAGTAGCTAAGAAACTGCATATTCCTGTGGCGTTAGGAATGCGTTATGGTTCTATAAGTATTCAAAAAGGAATACAAGAATTGGTAGGGCAAGGTGTAGAAGAAATATTGCTAGTACCGCTGTACCCGCATTATGCCATGAGTTCGTATGAAACTGTGGTTGAAAAAGCAAAACAAGTCAATAAAGATGAATTTCCCAATGTAAAGATGGTTTGTTTGCCAGTATTTTATAATAACAAAGAATACATTAAAGTAATGGCAGAGAATCTTAAAAATCATCTTGAAGGTTTTGCATATGACCATATTCTTTTTTCATACCATGGTATTCCAGAACGTCATATTTATAAATCTGATACCACACAATCACATTGTAAAATAGATGGAAGCTGTTGTGACACTCCTTCAAAAGCCCATAGAACGTGTTATCGACACCAATGTTTTGAAACTACAAAAGGCATTGTTGAAGCCCTTGAATTGAAAGAAGGCACTTATAGCAATTCATTTCAGTCTCGTTTATTAAAAGACCCTTGGTTAAAACCTTATACCGATTTTGAATTAGAAAAATTCCCAAAAGAAGGTAAGAAAAAACTAGCTGTCATTACACCTGCATTTGTGGCAGACTGTTTAGAAACACTAGAAGAAATCGCTATGGAAGGTAAAGAAGAGTTTTTAGAAGCGGGCGGTGAAAGTTATAAGCATATACCCTGTTTAAATGATAATGATGATTGGGTAGATGTGATGGTAAATTGGGTAGAACAATGGCAAGAAAAAGCCGTATTGGTATAGATGGATTTTCTCAATATAAAAGCATTACATATCATTTTTGTCATAACCTGGTTTGCGGGTTTATTTTATATTGTTAGATTATTTATTTATCACGCTGAAGCGGAAGAAAAGCCTGAACCAGATAAGCGTATTTTACAAACACAATATAAATTGATGAGCAAACGCTTATGGTTTATTATTACGTGGCCTTCGGCAATTCTGGCAAGTATCTTTGCTTTTTGGATGTTGTACGAAAATCCTACCTATTTAGAAATGCCCTGGATGCATGTAAAATTAGGATTTGTACTACTATTGTATATCTACCATCTACTTTGCCATAAAATTTATAGTGAATTTCAAAAAGACGTTGTCAATTATTCATCTAACAAGCTCCGTATTTGGAATGAAGTAGCCACAATTATTCTATTTTCTGTTGTTTTTTTAGTAACCCTTAAAAATGCTGTTAATTGGATCTATGGTGTTGTAGGGCTCCTCCTATTTTCAATTGTATTAATGTTAGGAATTAGAGTATACAAACGACTTCGCGCTTCTAAAAATTGGGAAGCCAAAGATTAATTTAGTTTGCTTCTTAAAAGATTTTCCTCGAACTTCGCTTACTTGTGCTGAACTTATTTCAGTATCACTCGCTAAACGGAATTAAAACTACGTTTAGCTTAACGTTGGGTATCATTATTAAAAATTGAAAAAATTAATTTACTTAATCGGAATTCTATCTTTTTCCTGTTTTTCTCAAGAAAACTCAATGGAACTTTATAATAAAAAACAGGATTCACTTAGAATTGAACTTCTGAAAGTTAAGAACGATAAATTGTTGTTGAATTCAATTTTTGAAGAACATTATATACGCGGACTAATATCAATCGAAAAGGATTCTCTAAAATTTCAATTGTCATTTGACCTTCATGGACTCGACTGCGGAGCACCAGACTGTTATACAACGGAATTATTATTTAAAACTTCAAACAACCACCCATTGAAATTGTCTAATAAAATAAAAATAAATGGAACCGAATATGGCTGTGTTCAGAGTCAAAAATGGACTAGTGAATTTGAACTCGTCGAATCAAGCAAAGAATATGTCAATTATTATTCGACGGAATTAAAAAGTAATCTCTATTTTACAAAAAAAGGGAGACTTTTATATTATCCTCATGAAAATAAAAATTCTATCAGCTTAAAAGAAGTTGACAATATGTATGATAAATGGGAATTTGAAAATACCGAAATTGCACCTTATACATCAACCGTAATGCAGCGATTGGAATATGAAAGATTTTTGAATAAAAAATAACGCTACCCAACAAAACGTGTATAGTTTATTGCTTGTGAATTTCCTGCTCGGAAATTCTTGCGCAATTTACTATCTTGTTTCCTTAATCGGAAAATCCTACGGATTTTCCTCTGGCTCGTTTTCTTTTGCTAACTTAGTCCTAGCCAACGCAACTAATCATACACAATCACGATAAGCGGAACTCAAAAAAATATACTTCTACAAAAAACTAATAGTAAATCATTTTTCATTTTCTTTGCAGGGTATTAATTAATTCGTGAAACCAACCAAAAAAAACAAAAAGAAATCGGCTGCATTAGGCTTTATTTTTATAACCATGCTGCTCGATGTTATTGGTTGGGGTATTATCATTCCTGTCATCCCAAAATTTATAGAAGAGCTTATTGGTGGTAATATTAGCGATGCCGCAAAAATTGGTGGCTGGCTTACATTTGCTTATGCCATTACACAATTTGTTTTTGCACCAGTTGTAGGCAATCTGAGTGACAAATTTGGTCGGAGACCTATTATTCTGATTTCACTCTTTGGCTTTTTCTTAGATTATTTGTTATTAGCTTTCGCCCCAACCATTACCTGGTTGTTTATAGGTAGAATTATCGCTGGTATTACAGGAGCTAGTATCACCACAGCATCTGCCTATATTGCTGATATTAGTACACCCGAAAATAGAGCTAAAAACTTCGGTTTGATTGGAGCAGCCTTCGGGTTAGGCTTTATCATCGGACCTGTTATCGGCGGACTCTTAGGCCAATATGGTCCTCGTGTACCATTTTACGCTACTGCCGTTTTATGCTTATTAAATTTTTGCTATGGTTATTTCATATTACCAGAATCGTTACCTAAAGAAAATAGAAGAAATTTTGACATAAAAAGAGCAAATCCGTTAGGGAGCTTCAAAAGCTTAAAAAAATACCCAACCTTAATCGGGCTAGTGTTCGCTGTTTTTCTACTATACACAGGTTCGCATGCTATACAAAGTAACTGGGCATATTTTACCATGTATCAATTTGATTGGAACGAAAAAATGGTCGGTATTTCTCTAGGAATTATTGGTTTGCTAGTAGCATTAGTTCAAGGCGTTTTAATACGATGGATTAATCCAAAATTAGGAAACGAAAAAAGCATCTATATTGGCATGGCACTCTATGCAATTGGTATGTTTTTATTTGCCTTTGCCACACAAAGCTGGATGCTATTCGTCTTTCTAATTCCGTATTGCTTAGGTGGTATTGCTGGGCCTGCACTACAAGCCATTATTTCATTACAAGTGCCTCCAACCGAGCAAGGTGAAATACAAGGTACCTTAACAAGTATTATGAGTGCCTCCGCTATTGTAGGGCCGCCCGTTATGACTGGTATATTCTACTATTTTACAAATGAAAATGCTCCTTTAGAGTTTGGCGGTGCCCCTTTTGTTTTAGGTGGTTTACTTATGTTAATAAGTGCTTTTTTAGCGTTTAGATCGCTAAAGAAAACACTAAAAGTTAGATCGTAAATTTAGCTAATTCACTTTTTATAAATTGATTTATTTCCCACTGATCTACAAACATTTTTTCTGTATTTGGCTGATACAGTGCATAAGGAAAAGGTCCATACTCAGGCGTTATCGTTATAAAAGATCGATCTTGCTTTTTCGCATTTACCAACATCTTGTACCACCACTCTTTAAAAACCTTTAATTCTCTAGCGTAATTTTTATCTCTCGGATCAATAATTTGAGGGCTTTGAGCAGAACCAACTCTAGCATGAATATGATAGGTGTTTTTAATAGCAAATTCTACCGATGCTTTTTGATCTTCAAGTAATGATTCTGCTACACAGCACCAATGCGAAAAATCTGATGTTAATTTTAAAAAAGGAAATTCTTCTAAATATTGTTGACAAATATGCGCTGCAAATGAAAATCTAGACCTATGTGTTTCATGTGTTATACTAACCCCTGTTTCTTGCTCAATTTGCGCTGCCATTTCTATTAACGCTACATTTTGTTTAAAAGAAAAATAGTCCATACCTGTATGAGAATTAATACATAAAGGTGAGCCTTCAGCTAAATTGTATAGATATCTTTTAAAACTTTCTTTATGCTTGTAAAAATTACTTTCTTTAGTTTCCCAATGCTGTGCAACAAAATCTAATTCAAAATCTTTTAAAATCGCTAGTACTTCTTTTTTCTTTTCTCCTAAAGGTAAATCTATTTCAACTCCTTCATATCCATTCTCTTTAACCTTTTGTAAAAAAACTGACCAATTTAGTTGAGCACTTCCCCAACGCGGATATATAAACTTAATTTTCACAGGTTTTGAATTTTATTACTTATTTTAGTTCCTAATCATTTCTAGTATTCCTAGCTTTTCGCTGCCCCGTGTGATCAATGCCTTTTGATCTTTCTAAATCTATCATTTTTTGCGGTCTAAAATTTAATATTAAAGCTCTTCTATTGTGAGAAGTACTATTCCCTTTACTAAAATGAAGCGTAAACCCATCATGAAAAGTACATCCACCAGGGTTAAGAGGAATACATTCTGCGGTATCAATATCTACATTACAACTTAATGACCCTCCCTCTACTAGTTGTTTATGCTCTTTTAGCTCGTTATTGTTTTTAGGTACAAACCACATACAACCATTTTCTTTAAACACTTTATCTAATGCTATCCAGCAACTTACCGATCTTTTGTCAGGCATATTTATCCAATAAGCTGCATCTTGATGCCAAGGTGTTTCTGTATCGGTAAAGGGTGCTTTGTTAATTAGCATATCAAAATCTAGTTCCATATCATCTCCTAACAATTCTTTCGCTTTGCTTAAAACAAGTTTATAGGTATAACTATTTAGTAATTCAGGCTTTAATGTGCTTGGTCTCATGATTTGAGTTATTCGTTCTACTTTTTGATCTGAATCTCCACCTGCTAAATCACTTCTCAAACCTTTAGTAAGTAGTTTATCATTCAACAACTCATCATAAATTACTCTTAAATTAACAACCTCATCTGCCAAAATAAGGTTATCTAACTTAGCGTATCCGTTCTTTAAAAATTCTGCTTTCATTTTATTAAAGTTTATGACAAAGAAACATGAAAGCAATACAAAAGTCTTTTAATTTTGTACTTCAGTACAAAATTGAACATTTATAATGCAAAATCACACAAATAAACGTAAGGTATTTAATTTAGAAACTTTAGGAATAAAAAAGTGTAAAAATTTTGGATACTATAATTATTATAAAGTAGCACCTAAATTAGAAACTCATTTTCATAAAAATATAATAGAAATCTGCTTTTGCTTAAAAGGACAACAGTTTTATGAAATGAATGGAAGTTTAATTAAAATGAATGGAAATGATATTCTAATTATTCCTCCAAACGCAAAACATAGTACCGGAATTTATCCAGAAGATATTGGTGAATTATATTGGCTACAAATTTATGTAGATAAAAGTAGCCATAGACTGTGTAATCTTATAGCAAGCCAATCGAAATATTTATTAAACTCATTAGTAGCCAAGTCTAATACTATTATTAAAGGAGCTTTCAAGATAAAACCTTTACTAGAACAATTAAAGTTAGAAGTTGAGAAAAGCAAAACTACTTTAGGAACGATTAAGACGAATCAACTTATACTTCAAATAATCTTAGAAATTATAGCTCTAGCTGAAAAACCTCAATCTATTATTAAATCTGAAAAGCATAAAATAATTGATGATTTTATTATAGAGAATCACTTTAGAAATATTTATGTTGATGAATTAGCAACATTAATAAATGTATCAACTTCCTATTTTAAATATTGGTTTAAACAAACCATAGGAATGCCTCCGAAAGAATATATAAATAGATTAAAAATAGAAAAAGCTAAAGAAAAGCTACTCAAAGAAAAGAAAATCACCAGTATAGCTTTTGATCTTGGTTTTAATTCTTCTCAATATTTCGCTACGAGTTTTAAAAAATATACAGGTTTAACTCCTAAAGAATATATGGTACAAAATAGCTAGATTAAGCTTTTAAACTGTTTTCAAAAGGTATCCTGTTTAATATACTTCTACCAAGTGTTACCTCATCTGCATATTCTAGTTCGTCTCCAACCGCTATTCCTCTGGCAATGGTAGAAACTTGTATATCGTACTTTTCTATTTGACGGTAAATATAGAAGTTAGTAGTATCTCCCTCCATCGTAGAGCTCAAAGCAAAAATTATTTCTTTTACCTTTCCGCTAGCTACCTTTTCAATCAACGATTCAATCGTAAGGTTTTGAGGACCGACACCTTCTATAGGTGAAATCTTTCCACCAAGCACATGATACATACCTCTAAATTGTGCTGTGCCTTCTATAGCCATCACATCACGAATATCTTCAACTACACAAATAACTTCATTATTTCTATGCTTATTTGAACAAATCTCGCAAACATCGACATCAGAAATATTATGGCAATTTTTACAAAGTTTAATATTGTTTCTAAACTCTTCTATCGCTTTAGCCAGATAATTAGTTTGTTCTTTGGGTTGTTTCAATAAATGCAATACCAAACGTAAAGCAGTACGCCTACCTATACCTGGTAATTGTGACACTTCATTAACAGCATTTTCGAGCAATTTTGAAGAAAAATCCATAAGGGCAAATGTACAACTTAAAAGAGAAAAAAAAGAGAAAATACAACAGACAAAAGATAGTTAGCTTCCTCTTTTCTCTCTACGTTAAATAAGCTATCTTAGCACAACTAACATACAAAAAACAGCATGCAGCCGCTTCATATAATTCTTTTAATTCTTGCCTACTTTGGTATCTTGATAGTCATATCCTATATAACTGGTAAAGACGATAGTAATGAAGTATTTTTTAAGGCAAAACGAAGTTCTCCTTGGTATATAGTTGCCTTCGGTATGATTGGTGCGTCACTCTCAGGGGTCACCTTTATTTCTGTTCCTGGGTTAATTGGTGGGCAGCAGTTTGCCTACATGCAAGGGGTTTTTGGTTTTTTTGTTGGTTATCTCATCATTGCACTGGTATTATTACCCATTTATTATAAACTAAATGTAACATCTATCTATGAATATTTAGAAAAACGTTTTGGTAAGGTAAGCTATAAAACAGGTGCATTTTTCTTCTTACTTTCAAGAGTTACTGGTGCTTCATTTAGATTGTTCTTAGTTGCTTTAGCCATGCAATACATTGTCTTTGAACAAATGAATGTTCCCTTTGAGGTTACAGTAATTATCTCTATTTTATTGATATGGATCTATACTTTTAAAGGTGGTATAAAAACTATTGTTTGGACAGACACTTTGCAAACATTGGCGATGTTAGTCGCTGTTGGAGTGGGTATCTACTTAATAAATCAAAAATTAGATTGGTCTTTTATGGAGTTTTTAAACTCTGATGAGTTTTCTAAAAGAGGAAAAATATTCTTTTTTGATAATCCTAATGAAACTACATACTTCTGGAAATATTTTATTGGTGGTGCATTTATAGCCATTGCGATGACAGGTTTAGATCAAGACATGATGCAGAAAAATTTGACTTGTAAAAACAAGAATGACGCTCAAAAAAATATGATTACTATGGCTACCTTATTGGTAGTCGTAAACTTTATCTTTTTATCGTTAGGCGCATTATTGTTTATCTATTCAGAAAAGTTTGGTATCGAAATTCCAGTGATAGATGGGAGAACTCGAACCGATCTCTTATTTCCTGAAATTGCTATGAATCAAGGTTTTGGAAAAGGACTAGCCATTACCTTTATTATAGGATTAATTGCTGCGGCGTATTCTAGTGCCGATAGTGCTTTAACATCACTCACTACTTCATTTTCTGTTGATTTTTTAAATATAGAAAAGAAACCAAAAGCTGAACAAAAACCACTGCGTAAAAAAGTACATATTGCGGTTTCGGTTGTATTGATATTGGTAGTAATTACCTTTAATTACCTTGACGGAAATGTAGTAAGTAATCTATTTAAATTCGCAACCTTTACCTATGGACCACTACTTGGTTTGTTTGCTTTCGGCATACTAACTAAGTATCAAATTAAAGACATATATGCATGGATTGTTGGGCTGCTTTCTATCATTATTAGTTTTGCAATTACCTATCTACCTGAAAGTATTATCGGCTCTTATAAATTCCACTGGGAAATCCTACCCTTAAATGGTCTCATCACTTTTATAGGCCTTTGGTTAATTAGAACCAAAGAAAAAGTAACTTTGTAGTATGGAAAAAGACCTCAGCAACTATCGTCAATCGTATGAAAAAGATGCTTTGTTAGAGCAGAATACGCCCGAAAATCCGATCGAATTATTTAGAGATTGGTTTTTAATTGCAGATGAATCAGAGAATATCCTTGAAGCCAATGCAATGAATCTAGCAACCATAAGCTTAGACGGATTTCCTAAAAATCGAATTGTCCTTTTGAAGAAATTCACATATAAAGGTTTCATTTTTTACACCAATTATCATTCTGAAAAAGGGAAAGCTATTTCAGCAAATAAAAATGTATGTCTATCCTTTTTTTGGCAAGGTCTAGAACGTCAAATAATTATTAAAGGAAAAGCCGAAAAGCTTGCCAAGAATCTTTCTGATGGCTATTTCGAATCTCGACCTGTTGGAAGTAAACTGGGTGCCTGGGCCTCTAATCAAAGCGAGGTAGTATCTTCAAGAGAAGAACTCGACAACAAATTAAAAACTTACGAAGAGCAATTCCGTGAAAGCGAAATTCCGCGTCCTGAAAACTGGGGAGGCTATTTGGTACAACCTATGTCAATAGAATTCTGGCAAGGACGCCCGAATAGAATGCATGATAGACTACGTTATACTTTACAAGAAAATTTTGATTGGAAAAAAGAGCGATTGGCTCCTTAAATAGCTATATTTGATTAACTAAATAAATCAATGACTTCACTCTCGCTAAATGAAAACACTTTACATTGTACGCCATGCTAAATCTTCATGGGAATATCAAGGCGTAAAAGATATTGATAGACCTTTAAAAAAAAGGGGAATTAATGATTCTTATTTAATTTCGGAGGTACTCGAAAAAAAAATTGAAACACCCGATGTCTTTATGTCTAGCTGTGCCAACAGAGCTTTGCACACCGCCATGATTTTTAGTTATACATTTAACTATCCTTTAGCAAATCTAAAAATTAACAAATCACTTTATAGTTTTAGTGATGGTTATCTTATTAAATCAGTTAAAGCGCTTGACGATGGTTTTGAATCTGCTATTATTTTTAGTCATGATCATGGAATTAGTACGTTTGTTAATAAGTTTGGAGATAAGTACATCGGGCACGTACCTACGTGTGGTGTGATAGGTATAAATTTTGACATTGAACATTGGAAAGATCTTAAAAAAGGAAAGACGTTTATTGTAGAGTTTCCCAAACACCATAAATTACCAAAAACAAAATAGTTTTGGAAATAAAAAAGTATGGTGCGATCGATATAGGTTCTAATGCCGTGAGGTTATTGGTTGCTAATGTAATTATTGAAAAAAATCGCGAAACACAATTCAAAAAATCTGCATTAATTCGTGTACCCATTCGATTGGGTGAAGATGCATTTGTTAAAGGGAAAATAAGTGACGCTAACAAACAACGTATGATAGACGCAATGCAGGCGTTTAAACTGTTGATGAAAGTTCACAATATCGAAAAATACAAAGCATGCGCCACTTCTGCCATGCGAGAATCTTCAAATGGTAAAGAAGTCGCTAATGAAATTTTAAAAACTACAGGAATTGAAATCAATATTATAGATGGCAAAGAAGAAGCGGCCATTATTGCAGCTACCGATCTTAAAGAATTAATTAATAGTGAACATTCGTATTTATATGTAGATGTGGGTGGTGGTAGTACTGAGTTTACCCTTTTTTCAAAGGGAAAAATTATTAATTCTAAGTCGTTTAAAATGGGAACTGTTCGTCTCATTAACAATACCAAAGAACAAAATAAAGCTGCTTTTAAAGATGTTGAAAAATGGATAAAGAAGCATACATCAACTATTAAGCGCTTAGCATTAATAGGTTCTGGCGGTAATATAAACAAGTTGTATAAAATGTCTGGTCGCACGCTAGGTAAACCTCTTTCGTTTATCTACTTAGATGCTCAATATCAATTTTTAAAGAAGATGAGTTATGACGAACGTATCACAGAATTGGGTCTAAATCCTGATAGAGCTGATGTAATTATACCCGCTACTAAAATTTATTTATCTTCTATGAAATGGAGTGGTGCTCGTAAGATACATGTACCAAAAATTGGATTGGCAGATGGCATCATTAAAACCATTTATCAGAATAGGATAAACTAGAAGTCATTGCACGGTATATTCAATTGTTTACCCTAATTAATTATGAATAAAATACATCGTTATTGCGCAATGGCTAAATTCTAACTCGTAATAAAATATATAGAATCTTTAATACATTATCATAAAATATCTGGCCTTTCTGTAGAATTCTTCTTTTCTTTTTTCTAACACTTTTTTTCTTACTTTTTGAAATAATTTAAATGCTTGAAATTCGCTAAAATTTGGTGCTACAAAAGAGCTGACCGTAAAATAAGTGCGTAGCAATTGTAAATTGAAATTCATAATTTTATTTTTATACCAATTAGTATAATTTAAGATAAAAATATTACATGTACTTAAATAGAATACGAATTCCAACAAACGCTATTAATAACGCAGTAGTTCTCTTCAAGACAAATGGTGGAATTTTTGTAGCACTTAGTCTTGAGCCTATCTGACCTCCAAAAAAAACGGTGAGCATTAATAAAAAGGCAATTGTAGGTTCAAAATAGAAATCAGGATTTTGAATCTGACCTAACAAACCTGCCATAGAATTCACCAAAATAAAAAAACTCGCTGTTGCTGCAATTCGTTTGGGCGTGTCCCAATTTATGATATGTAACAAAGGTGCTAAGAAGATTCCTCCACCAATACCAACAATACCCGATAAAAATCCAATACAACCACCTATAAATGCATCAATAATTTTTGATGTAGAACCTTTACTTTCTTTGACTTCACTTACAAATCGTTTTGAAAACCACATAAGCAGCGCCGCTGATACCAATGTTATTCCTAATAAAATGAAAAATAACGTTTGCCCTATTTTTACATAACCTCCTAAAAAAGCAAACGGAACACTCAATAATACCAGAGGTAATACCTTCCTCCAGTTGTAATGGTCATTTTTAGCAAAAATATAACTACCACCAGATACTACTACAATATTACAAAGCAACGCGATAGCCCTAAACTGAATGAAATTTAATCCGGTTAACGATAATATAGCCAGATAGCTAGATCCTCCACCAAAACCAACAGCAGCATATAAAATAGCGATCAAAAAGAATAACAAAATCACCTCCCAATACTGTATAAAAACATTTAGTAATTCTGAAAATTCGATCATGTGCCATGTTTAGCTTCGAAAATAGAAAAATTAATTTTATCTTGGAGCAATTATAACTAACTCATGAGTTCATCTCAACTTAAAAAATATTGGAAAGAGAATCTAAAGTATCTTTCTATACTTCTATTAATTTGGTTTATGGTTTCCTATCTTTTTGGAATTCTACTAGTTGATCAATTAAATACAGTTAAAATTGGTGGTTTTAAACTTGGTTTTTGGTTTGCACAACAAGGAGCTATCTATGTTTTTGTGGTACTCATATTTGTATATATTAGATTAATGAATAGACTTGATAAAAAATACGGCGTAAACGAATAAATTCATGGATATTCAAACTTGGACCTGGATCATTGTTGGGATTACTTTTACTTTATACATTGGTATTGCTATTTGGTCGAGAGCTAGTTCTACAGGTGAATTTTATGTAGCTGGAAAAGGAGTACACCCTATTGCAAATGGTTTAGCAACTGCTGCCGATTGGATGTCTGCTGCTTCTTTTATTTCTATGGCCGGTATCATTTCTTTTAGCGGCTATGATGGTTCTGTATATCTTATGGGATGGACAGGTGGTTATGTCTTGTTAGCTTTATTGCTTGCACCTTATCTTAGAAAGTTTGGGAAATTTACAGTACCAGATTTTATCGGTGATCGTTATTATTCGAATATCGCTCGCGTCGTAGCTGTACTATGTGCATTACTCGTTTCTTTTACATACGTAGCAGGTCAGATGCGTGGTGTAGGGCTTGTTTTTTCAAGATTCTTAGAAGTAGATATCAACACTGGTGTTATTATTGGGATGTTTATCGTTTTATTCTATGCTGTTCTTGGCGGAATGAAAGGGATAACCTACACACAAGTAGCACAATACTGTGTTTTAATCTTTGCTTTTATGGTCCCAGCTATATTCATTTCAATTCAAATGACAGGAAATCCAATACCGCAATTCGGTTTTGGAGCCGCAGGAAATGATGGCGTGTATTTATTAGATAAATTAGATGGTTTACACAGAGCCTTAGGTTTTCATGAATATACTTCAGGCAGCAAATCTAAAATAGATGTCTTTTTTATAACGGCGGCTTTGATGATTGGTACCGCGGGATTACCTCATGTTATTGTTCGATTTTTCACTGTAAAAAAAGTAAGTGATGCCCGTAAATCAGCAGGTTGGGCATTATTATTTATTGCGATTTTATATACAACTGCTCCTGCTGTTGCTGTTTTTGCCAGAACGAACATGATTGAAACCGTAAACAATAAATCTAGAGAAGAATTACCCTCATGGTTTGAAAATTGGGAAACTACAGGTCTGGTAACTTTTGAAGATAAAAACAATGATGGTAAAATACAATACCTTGCCGATACTTTAAAAAATGAATTGATCATCGATAAAGATATTATGGTATTAGCGAACCCTGAAATTGCAAGGCTACCCAATTGGGTGATTGCTTTAGTTGCTGCAGGTGGTTTAGCAGCGGCGCTATCTACAGCTGCCGGTTTATTACTCGTGATTTCTTCTTCTATTTCGCATGACGTTATCAAAAAAATAATCAATCCTAAAATCACTGAAAAGGGCGAACTAGTAGCAGCTAGACTCTCCGCGGTAGTTGCCGTGATGGTTGCTGGGTATTTTGGTATTAATCCACCCGATTTTGTTGCCGCTACAGTAGCACTAGCGTTTGGCTTAGCTGCTGCTTCTTTCTTTCCGGCAATTGTATTAGGTATTTTTTATAAACGAATGAATAAAGAAGGTGCTATAGCCGGTATGGTGGTGGGCATTTTATTAATGCTTTTCTATATGCTAAAATTTAAATTCGATTGGTTTGGTGGTGGTACAAAAGAAGATTGGTGGTTTGGTATTTCTCCCGAAGGTTTTGGTACAGTTGCTATGTTATTAAATTTTACGGTGTCGATCATAGTTTCTAAATTTACACCAGCACCACCATTAGAAGTGCAACAAATTGTTGACGATATTAGAATTCCATCGAATGCAGGAGCTGCAACACATTAATTTTTTTCTCTTAAATGGATACTCGTAAGATATTCAATATCATTTTAATATGATTATTAAAAGTATTGTATTTAAAATTAAGTTTAACTTTTGAGTTCTAGATTTTAAAAACGAAGTGCAAAAAAACCAGCCAGAAAGAACACCTTTAACGAATCATTTTAGTTTCTTGAGGAGAATCACCAAACATCCTTTGTATAAGGTTTATACACTTTTTATAATCAGCTTTTGATTTTATATCTACATAGATAGCCTATTTGTTTAAAATATTCTCTATAGAATTATAACTATTACAACAATTATTTTTTCCTAGATTTGGCTAAAATCTACTTCAACTATTCAGCTTTAATATTTTTAAATTATTTCTTTTATTTAATATTATAAAGTGTGGGGTTTTATTAATCATTATTTTTTTAATTGCTTTTGCCTCATTATTATTAAAATAAGATTTGTCATTTAAAAACTTAAATTCACCTTCATCATACAAAAGTATAAATCCTTTAGAGGCATCATACTTAATGGTTTCTACCTCTGCCTCATTAATATTACCTACACCAAAAACATCTTGAAGTCCGTCATTATTAAAATCAAAAGTTTCAAAACTTAAAGTTGGGCTAAATTGTGCTTCATTAGTCAATTCAAGTATTTTAAACCTACCTTCACCTAAATTCTGCAATAATATTGTCTTAAAATTATGTACTTTATAATGTGTTGCTTTTTCTAAAAGTAATTCGCCATAAATTTCTGGCATTGTAGATTTGGCAAATTCTTCAAAAGTTCCTATTTTCTTATTTAAAAAAGGAGTTTGTTCAGAAGAGCATTCTTTTCCTCTAACTGGTAAAAGATCTCCTGATGTTGATACTTTACTAAGTGCCATATCAAAAGAATTGTTATCATCGAAATAATCTGCATAAATATGTAAAGGCTTTTCAATAGTAGGATGAAACTTATTATTCATCCCAAAATTCCCTACAAGATAATCTTTGTCTCCATCATTATCATAGTCTATCTCTTTAATGGTCATATACCATCCGTTATACTGATCAATCTCTGGAATTTCCTTTCTAAGAAATGCTCCATCTTTGTTGTCAAAAATTACGACAGGCATCCATTCTCCTACAACAATCAAATCTTCATCTCCATCATTATCATAATCTGAAAAAATAGCATCATTGATGAGTGTCAATTCTTCTAAACCGGTAATTTTACTGTTAGAAACATCTACAAATTTTCCATTCTGATTTTCAAGTAAAAATGAGCGATCATGTAAAGGGTATTTACTATGTTTTGCTCTTGTTCCTACAAATACATCTAGGTCTCCATCATTATCTATATCTGAAACCGCTAAGCTCGATGTATTCACAAACATTTTAGGCAAATTTGAAGACTTAAAAAAAACACCATTGCCTTTATTTATATACAATCTATCTTGTAATAGTTTGTCATTCTCAGGAATTTCATAGCCCCCTGAAGTTACATATAAGTCTAGATCACCATCACTATCAGCATCAAAAAATTCGGCATTGGTATCTTCATAAATTCTTTCTTCTTTAAATAGCTGTATATTAGTTTTTTTAAATTTCCCTTCTGGTTGCTGAAGAAATAGTGCAGACTCTGCATCTTTAGCATTTCCAACATAAAAATCTTCTAATCCGTCACCATTTACATCGCCTACAGCCAAAGGCTTACTCAATTCAGATTGTTTTTGCGGAAGTAACAATTGTAAATTAAAATCATCATATATATTTTCATGTTGAACATAATCGATATTTAAATCTTTAGGATCAATATTAGAAAAAAGCCTTTGTTCATTCTTTAAAACTTGATTATGTTTCTTAGCATGAACATATTCAAATTCAATTATTTTATTTGGTTCAACATTTTGTAATACTTCTTGAGAATTGTCTGGCCAAATAACCTTAATACTATCTATTATTGAAGATTTATCGAGTCCGAAATGGAGTTTTTTAGTCACTGAAGATTGGTACCCTTTTTCGCTATACAATTTTTTGAATTGATTAAGATTAGCTGTATAAACATACACCTCAGTTCCAATACCTTTAGTATTTTCTTTTGGACCTTTTAATCTAACAGTGATATAATTATTTGTGGAATTATTTCTATATATACTTGCTATTTCTCCTTGATTATTTATTACTAAATCGAGATCTCCGTCGTTGTCTAAATCAGTATAAACAACTCCATTAGAATTTACTTTTTCGCTAATGCCCCATTCATCTGAAACTTTAGAAAAAGTTAGATCTTTATTATTCTTAAACATATAATTTTGTAGCTTGTCTGAAGGCATCATATTGATGGCTTCTTCTAGCGTTACTTTTTTTCTATTCATGATATTTCTTCTCATCTGATCTCTAAAGTCTTGATTAGAAAGATCATGTTCAATTCCGTTCGTAATAAAAATGTCTTTATAGCCGTCATTATCGAAATCTGCAATTAAAGATGCCCAAGACCAATCTGTCTTCGAAACTCCAGCTAACTGACCTATTTCGCTATACGTACCATTACCATTATTTAACTGTAATACATTCGCCATATATTGATGGTGATAACCATTATCTACCATTATTTTAAAGCTATTGGTATTCATTGAAGCCATATTCTTTTTGGCTCTAATATGATCTTCAGCCAACATGTCTAAAACCATTAAATCTGGCAACAGGTCGTTATTAATATCTTCATAATCGGAACCCATACTACTATTTGAAAGATGATTGAATGTTGTTAGTGACTGATCGGTAAATGTTCCGTTCTTATTATTTATATAGAGATAATCTGGATGAAAAAAGTCATTAGCAACAAAAACATCTGGCCAACTATCGTTATTAAAATCACCAATAGTTGCCGATAAACCCCAAGCTTTATTCGCCACCCCAGCACTATCGGTAATGTTAATAAATTTCCCTGAATCGTTTCTAAAAAGCTGATCTGAACCATAGTCTTCAATATTTTTATCCCTTTCAATATCTACAATAATATTATTTCTAAAATCAACTCTATGGTTCACCAAATACATATCTAGATCACCATCTTTGTCCATATCAAAAAAATGAGATTGTATTGAAAAACCATAAAAATCTAAACCATACTTATTAGCCTCTTCTTTAAAAGTGTTATCCTGCTGATTTATAAATAATTTGTTTTTTCTTAAGTCATGATTTTGCAGCGATCCTGATTTGCAAACATAGATATCTAACCAACCATCATTATTGATATCTACCATTGTTACACCTGTGGACCACCCATCTTTATCAACTACTTTAGCCGAATTGGTAATATCTTTAAACTTAATCTCTCCTGTATTTAAATATAGTTTATTGGATCCTTGATTTGCAGTGAAGTAAATATCATCTAACCCATCGTTATTAATATCTCCTACAGCCACACCTCCTCCATTATAGATATATGGATAATTTAAAAAATTAAAATATAGATCTTCTTTAACATTATTTATAAAATCTACTTTACTATGCTCTTTATCTATAATCGAGAATAGCGTTTGTTCTTTAACTTCTTCTTTTTTTTGGCAGCATAAGAAAAGAATAAATAGTGCTAAATAAATAGTGTATCTCATTATTAAATATTTCAATATTTTTAATTTATTTCATTAATACGACATCTTTATTTAACACCTCTTTAATTATGCTTTCAATTGGTCGCCTTATGAATTTACCAACAATATACCCTTTATTACTCAATTCTTTCTCTACAATATCTCTTGAATGATACGCAATAGAACCAACAAAATGTATGGGTTTATTAGGGAAATCTTTTATATACAATTCGATATGGTTCTCAATAAATTTTCGTATTGATTTGGTTAAAAGATCTTTACAAAATGGATGCTCAGCATTCTCAAAAATGAATCTTGCGAATTTTGCTAAATATTTATTGGGAGTTTTAGCCTGATAGAGCTTATTTAAAATCTTATGCGGTTTTAAATTATAATTTTCTTGAAATGATAGACGTAATTCTAATGGCATTTTTTGATAATAATAACTCCTCAAAAGTTTTTTACCTAAATAGTTTCCGCTGGCCTCATCCATAACTATATAACCGAGTGAGGGAATCTTTGTAATAATCTTTTTGCCATCAAAATAGCAACAATTTGAACCTGTACCAATTATACAAACTATTGAAGGTTCTTGGCCAGAAGCCCATATTGCAGCCATCGTATCTTCTTCTACTATTATAGCTGCTTTTGGAAAAAAAAGATTAAGTACTTTTTTAATTTTCTTCTGATTTCTTAATGCTCTACAACCAGCACCAAAAAAATACACTTTCGTCACAATTTCTTTAATCGTAAATAAGTCGCTTTTATGCAATATTTTAGATAATTGAATCGTGTTTAGTATATTAGGATTTAATCCTTTCGTTCTTATTCTTTTTATTTTTTTGTCATTGCTATCACAAATTACCCAATCACACTTTGAAGAACCGCTATCAGCTACTATAACCATATCTTTAAATTTAGGAGACCATTAATTTCGATTCTCCTCTTTTAATTTTGTCAATTAAATCATCAACTAAAGTTTTTCCAGAATCAAAAGAATTTTCTCTGTCATTGCGTTTTCTAGAAATAAACTTTACTGGATAATTATTTTGTTGAGCTATCCAAAAAATATCGTTTGATAAATAACTTACCTCTTCAACAGGAGAAAAAATTAACCCATCAATTATATCATCAGATAAAAGTTTAATATAATTTCTCTCTTTAGATATTTGGTTACTAGATTGATACGTCATCACTCGGTGTCCATATTTACTTGTTTCTTCTATAATTTCATCGAGTAGTTTTAAATAATGATCTTCGTTTAAATTAGGTAATAGTACCCCGAGAATAAGGTTTTGTTTCTTTTTAAGATTAGCTGCATAATAATTAGGCTTGTAATTGTACTTCGAGACTACTTTAGATATTTTAAGCTTTGTTTTTTTACTTATTTCGTGGCTATCATTCAATGCTTTTGAAACTGTTGAAATTGAGCATCCAGAAATTTTCGCAATATCTTTTAGTGTCATTTTACCTAGTTTTTAGTATTCTGTAAAAAGTTTATAAGCTGCTCTAGTTCTTTAATAATTTGGATTTCTACATCAGCAAAAGGAGTCTTTAAACTTTCAAGATTTTCTTGAACTTTTAAAAACTCAGTATTTACCAATGTATCAGAACCTAATAATTGCTTTATATGTTGAGCGACATAATACAGTTTTTTGTAGTGTGGTTTTATATCAGCAAGGATTGGATTCATCTTCAAAGACCTAAACTCGTTATATCCTAAAATCCATTTATTTAGATAGAACAAAATCTGGTTTTTATACTCCTCATTAGGTGTATTCAAATAGTTTTTTACAAGAAATTTAAAATTTAATGCATCTGAAGCATCTGATGTACATGCATCGGCAAATAAAGTAAATGGAGAAAATGATTTATACTCTGTTCCTCCCATGTTTCTACTATAAATCTTTAAAGGTTCAGCAATATCAACGAGTGTTTGTAATGAATTTATACTTTGGCTATTCGTTATATTTCTAAGAATAACGTCGCGATTCTTTATATGTGAAATCCCTAATTCTTCTAATCTAAAACTTACTATACCAAGTCTTCTGTATAAGCTATTCATATTTCTTATATTTTTGGGAGACCAAAAACGTTCTGCAATTGCAGCTGTTCTAGGCCATATTCTCGAATCAATAGTTAATGGAGTTACCAATTCACTCCACATAGTAGCCTCGCCACCTAATACTCTTCTACTTTCTTGCTCGTTTAAAATATTATTTCCAATGGGGTCACAAGTATAGTAGTGTTCTACAGATTGCATTCTATCAATATAATAGTCGTTCGATAATACAGATTGATAACCTTTCTTTACCGCTTCAACCAAAGTTCCATTTTCAAAGCCTTCGTGTTTGCCTCGCCATGAATGTATTATAGCAGTTTTAGGCATATTTGGTGTCATGATCTCATCCCAACCCATTAGTTTTTTATTGTACTTTTTTAATATTTTTTCTAGTCTTATATTAAAATACGTTTGTAGGTCATGATTCGTTAGTAGTTTATTTTGTTTTTTAAATTTTTGAATTTTTTTATTTTCATCCCAATGCTTTCCTTCATTTTCATCGCCACCAATGTGAAAGTAATCATCTGGAAAAAGTGCAGAAACTTCTTTAAATAATTTATCTAAAAACTCGTAAGTTTTTTCGTTAGTAGGGTCTAATGTTGGGTCAAAAATTCCAGCAAAGCGTTCTATCTTATAGAACGTATCTTTACTACCAATTTCTGGGTATGCGGTAAGGATAGCTGAAGCATGTCCTGGCACATCAATTTCAGGTATCACTCTAATTCCGAGTAAATTAGCATAATTTACTACTTCACGAATTTGATGATGTGTATAATACTGTCCGTCAGACGCCAACTCATGTAATTTTGGATAGATTTTAGATTCTATCCTAAAACCTTGATCATCTGTTAAATGCCAGTGAAATACATTCATTTTAACGGCAGCCATGGCATCTAGATTTCGCTTAAGAACCGATAATGGTTGATAATGTCTCGCTACATCTATCATTAATCCTCTCCATTGAAACCTAGGGATATCTCTAATTTCAATACCTTTAAAATAATATTCACTTGAATTATAATCTAACAACTGTAATAACGTTTCAAGACCTCTTAAGGCTCCAACATCATTCTTAGATTTCAAAGTTATTTTTCCGCCTGTCACCTCTAAATCATAAGATTCGTCAAGATCAATTGATAATTTCGCTTCTTCTTCGATTTTAATAATTAAAGAAGGAGTCTTTATACTATCAAGCTTAAATGCAAAACCCTCATTTATAAAAATACCTGTTCTACCTGTCAATCTTCTCAAAAACTTGGTCGTTCCTAATTTCAATCTATCATTTAAATAATTGACTCCGATAGTAAAATTTGGCTTGATTGTATATAATTCATTATTTTCAGTAACAGATTTTGGCCAAGGGAGTAGATCATATTTCTCTTGAATATCTATTTGCCCAAAAATCTTTACTGTAATAAAAAACAGCAGTATGTATGTGTATCTTTTCAAAAAAAATGTCTTAAAAATAATGTCTCTTAAATGCTTCAATCGCGGCATAATCTGCTAATCCTAATTTATGATACTTATCTGCCGTCAATCTATTTCTATCTTCTGCCCTCACCCAAAACTCTCTATTATCATCTCCTTGAAACATAACTCCATCTTTTTGTGATTGATGATAAAATATTGCTTTACGTTTTTTTAAGACTTGATCTGGACTCATAGGTACAGCCATTTCAATTTCGTGTATTGCCCATTCATGCCAAGCACCTCGGTATAACCATACCCAACAATCTTTCATAAAATCTTTTGATTTCAAATAAGTTAGGGATTCGAATAAAATATCTAAACATATCTTATGCGTTCCATGCGGATCTGCCAAGTCTCCAGCAGCATAAATTTGATGAGGTTTGATTTCTGTTATTATATCACACATAATTGCTGAATCACTTTCAGAAGGTCTATTTTTCTTAATGGTTCCTGTTTCATAAAACGGCAAATCGAGAAAATGAACATTTTCATCTGGCAATCCAATATATCTTGTTGCTGCATAAGATTCACTTCTTCTAATAGTACCTTTTAATTTTCTAGCCTCAAGAGTGTCAATTGATGTACTATTTTTAAAGCTTTTTATAATTGTTTCAAGTTCAGCAGAACTACCTAGAATTTCACTACACACTTCAGCAAATTTTAAGGCTTCTTCATCTGAAACGGCGATATTACCAGAAGTTTGATAAGCCACATGTACTTCATGCCCTTGTTCTACTAAACGGTCAAAGGTACCTCCCATAGAGATTACATCGTCGTCTGGATGCGGGCTGAATATGATTACTCTTTTTTTAACTGGCAATGCTCTTTCGGGTCTATTGGTGTCATCTGCATTAGGTTTTCCTCCTGGCCATCCAGATATTGTATGTTGCAACTTATTGAACATTTGTATATTCAGATCATAAGATGTTCCTTCTTGAGCAATTAAACTTGACATACCATGATCATTATAATCTTTATCAGTAAGTTTTAGTATTGACTTATTTGTAATTTCAGAAAGCCAAACAATTGCTTTACTTTTTAATTCTTTTGTCCAAACACAAGGACCCACAAGCCAAGGTGTTTTGTTTCTAGTTAATTCAGAGCCCGCTTCTTCATCAAGAACAAATGTCGTATTATTATGATATTGAAGATATGTAGCAGGTACTTGAGAGGAAACTTCACCTTCAATTGTTTCTTTTAAAATTTTTGCCTTATGTTGACCCCAACCAAGCAAAACAATTCTTTTCGCAGACATTACCGTAGCAACTCCCATAGTTATTGCTTTTCTAGGCACATTTTCAATTCCTAAAAAAGATGCGGCTGCATCTGCTCTTGTTAAATGATCTAAAGTGATACTACGGGTTCCAGAATTTAAATGTGAACCCGGTTCATTAAAACCGATATGACCTGTTCTACCAACACCTAATAATTGAAAATCAAGCCCTCCAACTTCTTTAATTTTTAACTCATAATCTATGCAATATTGATAAATACTATCGTTAGAAATAGTACCGTCTGGTATATTTACATTCTCTGGCAAAATATCTATATGATCGAATAGATGTTCATGCATAAAGTAATAGTAACTTTGAACATCATTTTTTTGCATTGGTAAATATTCATCAAGATTAAAAGTGATAACATTTTCGAAACTTAAACCCTCTTCTTTATGCATTCTTACCAATTCTTCATATACTTTAATTGGTGAAGAACCAGTAGCCAATCCTAGCACACAAAATTCATTTTTCGCTGCTTTATTTCTAATTAAATCTGCGATTTCTAATGCTACTGTTATCGACCCTTCTTTAGAATTTTCGAAAATTACATTATGAATTTTTTCGAACCTAGTTTCTTCAAATTGGCCAGCAGGTTTAAATGCTAAATTTTTTTTCTCTTTTATAATCAAATCCATACTTAGAACTTTAAAGTAAAACTAGATGATTAATATCCCAAACCAATATAATTTCGACAAACGACATTAATTCTGCGCTAAAAAGAATATTTAGAGAATTTAGATTTTATAGAGAATTGTAGTAAAAAATAAACGGGAAATATAAATATCTCCCGTTTACTCAAACTAATTCAAAAAACATTATAACTACGAAAATTAAATACTCTATTAAAAATTAGGACCACCTGTATCCCACCATAAACGGGTTCCGCCATTATCTGGGCCTCCTAATAATGTAACCGCATTTGCAACACCATCAGCATTGGTAGATAGTTCACTGTCTACAAATGGTATTCTTCTAATTTGAATATTCGTGTCAATAGTACCACCACTTTGGTTACTTACTACTGGGAAAATCTTAGGATAACCTGTACGTCTATATTCACTCCATGCCTCTTGCCCTTCAGGAAACATCGCTATCCATTTTTGTGTAATAATCTTTTCTAATCTTTCTTCGTCAGTAGTGGCATCACTCCAATTAATAGTAATATCACTCATAGCTGCAATATTGTTACTAGAATTCACCGGATCTACATAATCAATAAATGTTGAAGTATTATCTGCTATATAAGCGGCTGCTCCGCTAACACCATGCTGATCAAAAGATTTCATAATTCCCTCTTCATAATTCGCCTGCGCATCACCAGCACCTGTCCAACCTCTTAAAGCTGCCTCCGATTTTAAAAAACTAACCTCGGCTGCTGTCATTAATTGTACTTTAGATGTATGTATATCATCGTTAAACACAGCAAAATTAATATAATCTGCTTTTTGAGCTAATTCATCAGCATATCCTGGTAATAAAGGTAAACCACCTCTTACTCCTTTTAACTTACCAGGAACAACTGGTACAGTTGTGTTATCGTTAGGGTTTTTTTCAAGAAAAAATGCATCAATTCTTGGGTCATTATATCCTACTAAAATAGATTCCATAGAAGCATTCATTCTAATATCTCCCCATGAATTATCAATTGTTTGCAATGGGTGATCTATTGAACTATTCACAAAGAAACCATCTGAGTTCGCATCCATTACACCTAAAGACTGAGACAATGCTTTTTCACCTTCAGCTTTTGCTTTATCTGGATCTACCTTAGAAATACGTATAGCTAAACGTAAACGTAACGAGTTTGCTAATTTAACCCATTGGGTATAATTTCCGTCATAAGATAAATCGAATGCCTGAAATCTTGGGCTATCGATATCAGCCATTAAGGCTGCTACAGCGGTGTCTAAGTCTGCAAAAAATGCATTATATGCTTCCTGTTGAGAATCATAAACACCTGCATTTTGAAGATCTCCAAAATTTGTATAAACAATCGGACCAAATACATCAGATACTCGATGCATTGCTGCAACTTTTAAAATTAAAGTTACTGCATTCAATGTTGGAAAATCTGGATCGGTCAAGTCAGTGATTGACTTTACATTATTCATTACATTAGAATAAGGGACAGACCAAATAAAATTATTCCACCCACTTACTAAATTATAAGTTGTGTTATTTGCGCCAGCAATAAATGGTCTTGGATTTGTCTGATAACCAGAATATACATCAGCATTTAAGTTTTGCTGTAATTGATATGACCAAGCTGGAGCATATTGATAAATACTCTCAAAGATTGGTTTATATAACGATCCTACATGTTGAAAATCTACTTCTAATTGCTCTTGTGTAATATTTCTAGGGTTTTGATTTAATTCCTCCAAACCATTATCACAAGATGACATCATAAAGCTTAGTATTGCAATATATATATATACTACTATCTTATTATTATTTCTCATCAATAGTATTTTTTAAAATGTTAATTTAATATTCAATCCAGTGCTTCTTGTTGAAGGTAATCCTAAAACATCAACACCTTGTAATGCATTACCTGTACTTAATGCTATATTAGGGTCATGTGGAGCATCTTTATAGAAAAAGAATAAATTACTTCCTATTAAAGAAGCCCTAATAGATTTAAAAAACGAGTTTTCCGATAGATTAAAATTATAACCTAACGCAATTTCTGCTAACCTTACATTCGTTGCACTATAGACATATTCACCCGTAAAACCATTTCTACCACCAGCTAACCCATAAAATTCTTGAGCAGTTAATGTAGATGCTACTCCTCCTAAATCCACCACATTAATGGTTCCGTTAGCAGTCTCTCTTGCGGAATTATTACTTAGACCTTCTACAATACCTTCAGTCATACTAACCGTTTCTCCGCCAAATTTACCATCTATTAAGAAATCTAATGTAAAGTTCTTATACTCAAATGAATTATTCCATCCTAATGTAAAATCAGGATTCGCATTACCAACTTTTTTTAAACCATCAACAAGATCATCCTCGTCTTGTAATAGAGCCCCGCCATCTACTATTGGTGTCCCATTTGCATCTCGTCTAACAACTTGCGCATAAATATCGCCAAAAGAACCTCCTTCAACTAAGTAGGATCCAAAAGTATTTACTCCCTTACCAGAAACAACAAAGAAAGAAGGCTCAATTAATCCATCCGCAACAGTTCCATCATAAATACTTTTTATTTCATTATCATTAGCAGCAAAATTAAGAGTACTTGTCCATTTAAAATCTTCATTTCTTACAGGTATATAAAACACAGTACCCTCGAAACCACTATTCACAATATCACCTGAATTCAGTCCAGCACTGGTTGCTCCAATAATCGCAGCAGATGTTGGGAATGGAAAATATTGATTTATTGTACTCGTTCTATAATACCCTATATCAAAACCTAAACGATTATCTAAAAATCTCCATTCCGTACCAATTTCAAAAGAACGTTGCCTTTCTGGCTCAGGTATCGTACCTGGAAACGGTCTAATAGGGTCTGTAGCACTTACACCATTACCAAATAATATTTGTCTGTTGGGAGCTATTGCATCAGTAGCAAAACCATTACCAACTTCGGCATAAGAAGCTCTTAATTTGGCAAATGAAACATTGTTACCTAAATCAAATAATTCACTTAAAACACCTGTTACACCAAAAGATGGATAAAAAAACGAGTTGTTACCATCTGGCAATGTTGATGTCCAATCATTACGAGCAGTCAAATCAACAAATATTTTATCATTAAAGCCAATGGTAGCACTTGCAAATAAAGAGTTCGTTCTATTCTTTAAACTTGATTGATTAAAGGATACCGAAGGATTGGCATTGAAATTCTGCAAAGAAAAAACGTTCGCAAATTGTAAACCTCCATTTGTACCAGAATCTGCATTAAATACTTCTGTTGTATTTCTTGTTACACTACCACCTATATTAGCATTGAACGAAATTTCTTCGGAAATTTCTTTATTTATAGTAGCTATAATGTCTCCATACAACTGGGTAATATCAGTTTTATTAAGAATATATCTACCTGTTAAAGGAGCTAATGTAGCTTCGGTAGTTGCATAAATTCTACTCTCAAAATCCAATAATGATTGATCGTAAGTACCTCTAGTTTGAATCGACAGCCAATCGTTAACCTTAAAATTTAAACTTAATGAGGCCAATAATTTCTTATTTGTTGATTCATTAGGATTTCTATTCAATATCCAATAAGGATTTTGTTCAATATCTGAAGTTGCTCTATACCATCTTTGTGCCATTATATTTCTGGCTAGGTCAAGTTCTTCAAAATTTGCATAATCAGACAAGCTTTCACCTGGAGAATCAAAACCATAAATTCCAACTAATGGATTAAAATATAGCCCTGATACTGGTCTATTATTAATTTTTTGAGTAGATGCTAATATATTACCACTTACTTTCAATTTGTTGTCAAAAAATTGTGCAGTCTCTCTAAAATTTATGGTATGCTGCTTTAATTTGTTGGTTGGCATTATACCATTTGCAAAACTATTTGAATAAGAAAAATACGTCTGCGCTTTTTCAGTACCTCCAGATAATGAAACAGAGTTAATATTTGTAACACCCGAATCTAAAAAATCATCAATACTATTTTGGGTGGCATCATTAAAGTCAATGAAATATGCCGCATCATCAACGGTAATATTTGAAGAAACATCTACTCTAAAGCTACCAGCTCTACCTTTTTTTGTTGTAATTAAAATTACACCATTTAAACCCGCACTACCATACAGAGCAGATGCAGATGCTCCTTTTAAAACTGTTAATGACTCAACGTCATCAGGATTTATTAAAGATAGAGCGTCTCCCCCATCTTGATTACCTCCAGAGATACTTCCAAAAGTATCTGAAGGTTGACCACCACCAATAGTTCCACCAGGACCAGGTTGACCAACAATTGAAGCATTAGATAAAGGTACACCATCAACCACATATAATGGTTGATTATTACCAAATGAATTGTTACCTCTTAAAGTTACTTTTACAGACCCGCCAGCTCCAGAAGCACTTCTATTGATTACAACTCCTGCAACTTTACCTGACAAACTATTAACAGGATTAGTTTGTTTAACCCTACTAAGTTCATCAGCATTAATATCTTGTGCAGCATAGGTTAATGATTTTCTAGTCTTTTGAATCCCTAAAGCTGTTACAACTACTTCGTCTAAAGCTGCAGCATCTATTTCTAATGCCACATCGATAGTATTTGAGGATCCAACGGTTATTGAGGTAGTTTTCATTCCAACAAATGAAAAGTTAAGAACATCACCAACCGATGCTTCTATGGTATATTTTCCATCAAAATCAGTTTGCGTACCCTTATTAGTTCCTTGTATGATGATACTAACACCAGGTAATGGCTCTCCATCAGATTTTGAAGTAACTGTACCAGAAATACTTTTCTCTTGGGCGGTCACACAAATTGACAGCATTAAAGAAAAAATTATAAATAATAGTATTTTACCTTTTTCCATAAATAAATTATTAAATTAGTTAAATCAGCATTAAAAATAATAGCTAATCTAACATTACTGAAATTTAATATACGAACAACACCAAATTCGCCATGAATGACATTTTAATATTGAAAAGCCGTTCATTTTGACCGCATCTCATTTTTTGATCTATATTTGTGAATTTATCATCATGTTTTACTTGTATTTGATTTGCTAAGTATGCTTAAAAATCCTAGTTATAGTATCCCTTTTAAATATCATATTATTTTTTGGGTTAGCTATTTTCTATTCAACATAATACGGTGGGGTAGTTATTTTAATGATTATTGGTATTCGTTTAAATCTAATCTTGTAGAATTTTCGTTAAATATTGCTGTAACTTACTTCACAGTATATTATCTCACCCCTCAATTTATTCTTAGAAAAAAATATATATTATTTTTTGTGTATTTTTTAATTTCTCTAACTTTCTTATATATAATTAGAACAGGATTAATTTATTTTTTAGTAACAAAGAATATTTGGCCTGAAGCTGAAGGAGTACAAAAAGCATTTACATTTAATCATATAATTGCTGTTGCTTTAGGACAAGTTTATGTAATAACATTTGCGTCAGCAATAAAACTTACTGTAGATTGGATTGCTGAAAAAAGAAAAAATGATGAATTGAAAAAAGCAAAATTACGTTCAGAATTGAGTTTTTTAAAAACTCAAATTCAACCTCATTTTTTTTTTAACACACTTAATAATCTATATGCTTTAGCAATCGAAAAATCAGACTATACTCCTGAAGTAATTCTAAAATTATCTGAAATAATGCAGTATGTTTTATATGATGCTAAAGGGTCATCAATTCGTTTATTAAAAGAAATAAACTACATTCATAGTTATTTAGAACTTGAAAAACTAAGATATGGCAATGTCATAAAAGCTAATTTAGAAATTAAAGGGAATATCGAAGATATAGATGTGCCTCCATTACTCTTTTTACCTTTTATAGAAAATTGCTTTAAACACGGCACTAAAAATAACGATAATATATGCGTAGATATTTATTTTGAAAAGAAAGCCAATGAACTACTCTTCAATGTTAAAAATAATTTTAGCCCTCATATCAACCCTAGAACCAAGCATGGAATCGGAATAGAAAATGTTAAAAGGCGTCTTCAATTATTATATGAGAATAATTTTAACTTAAAAACGAATATCTTTGACGATAAATATGTTGTAAATCTAACCTTACCTATTTAATGAGAATTAATTGCATCATAATAGATGACGAACCTTTAGCTATTGAAGTAATTAAAAATTATTTACATGAATTTCGAAATTTCAATCTAATAGCCACTTTTAACAATCCGATTGAAGCAATAGAAGTAATTGAAGAGCAAGATATTGATGCTATTTTTCTTGATATCAATATGTCAAAAATGAGCGGGTTGGAATTTGTAAAAACCTTAGAAACTAAACCCAACATAATTATTACTACTGCATACAGAGAATATGCTGTTGAAAGTTATGATTTAGATGTGTTAGATTATTTAGTAAAACCTATACCTTTTAATAGATTCTTAAAATCAATTAATAAAATTACCCAACAAATATACAATCAAAAAGGCTTTAAAAATGAAGGAATTTTCAATAATGAAGAATCTCATTTTTTTCTTAAAGTAGACAAAAAGCTTGTAAAGATTATTTATGGTGATATATTTTATATAGAAAGTCTAAAAGATTATGTTAAAATATTCACCACTTCAGGGTCCTACCTAGCGCATAAATCTCTTACAAGCCTTACAGAAGAACTACCGAAAGATAATTTTTTAAGAGTTCATAGATCTTATACAATTGCAATAGATAAAATTACTAGCATTGAAGGAAACTCTGTAGAAATTAATTCTAAACGAATACCTATCGGAAGAAAATATGTAAATCATGCAAAAAAAATTATACTAAAAACCTATTAAATCTTTATAAAATGCATGTCTAATACTCGCATGATTTGATTACATAAGATGTCTTTTAGACGTTCAGCCCTAATTAAATGTCGATCGTAGAAATAATTTATTAACACTAAATAATTTTACTACATTACAAAACCTTAAAACTATCTCATGGTATCATTAAGTACTTTCGATTATATTCTTATCTTTTCATTTTTCGCAATCACCTTATCAATAGGGATTTACGTTTCTAAAAAGTCAGGAAAAAACTCTACTGAATTTTTTCTTTCTGGAAGAAGCATGCCTTGGTGGTTGTTAGGTGTATCTATGGTAGCCACTACATTTTCTACTGATACTCCAAACTTTGTAACAAATCTAGTTCGAGAAAATGGTGTTTCTGGCAACTGGGAATGGTGGGCATTTTTAATTACTGCATTGCTAACTGTTTTTGTATATGCTAAGCTCTGGAGAAAATCTAATGTTACTACAGATATTGAATTTTATGAATTACGCTATAGTGGTAAACCTGCAAGATTTTTAAGAGGTTTCAGATCAATATATCTAGGTGTAATTTTTAATATTATAGCAATGTCTGGTGTCACATTAGCAGCGATAAAAATAGGTAGCATCATGCTAGGGCTTGAGCCTTGGCAAACAGTGATTAGTGCTGGTTTAATAACAGTAACATTTAGCGCTCTCGGTGGGTTTAAAGGTGTAATTTATACAGACTTTTTATTGTTCTTTGTAGCAATGGGTGGCGCTATAGGGGCTGCCTATTTTTGTGTTAATTTACCAGAGGTAGGTGGTGTAAGCAATTTAATAACGCATCCCAATGTAGTAGATAAAATCAACATATTTCCAGATTTTAATAATAAAGAAATGCTAATAACTTTAATCATCATACCACTTGCTGTGCAATGGTGGAGTTCTTGGTTTCCTGGAGCTGAACCTGGTGGCGGTGGATATATTGCACAACGTATGCTTGCTGCTAAAGACGAAAATCATGCTATAAATGCAACTTTTTTCTTTAATATTATGCATTACGCGTTACGCCCTTGGCCTTGGATATTAGTAGCTCTAGCATCATTAGTTGTGTTTCCTGATATTGCTAGTATACAGCAAGCTTTTCCCAATGTAACAGATGATAAACTAGGGCATGATCTGGCTTATTCTGCTATGCTTACGAAATTACCTAGCGGACTTTTAGGTTTGGTGCTTGCATCTTTGATAGCCGCTTATATGAGCACTATTTCAACACATCTAAATTGGGGTTCGTCTTATATAGTAAATGATTTTTATAAGCAACAGATTAAACCAGATGCGTCAGAAAAGCGTTTAGTAGCGGTAGGTAGATTATCTACGGTAATTTTAATGGTGTTAAGTGCATTTTTAGCATTGTTTCTTCAGGATGCACTTCAATTATTTAAATTTATTATCATGTTTGGTGCTGGTACAGGGCTAATTTTTATTTTACGCTGGTTCTGGTGGCGTATCAATGCATGGAGTGAAATTTCAGCTATGTTTGTTTCTGGAATTGTATCTATTATTTTCGGATTTACTCCCCTAGGTGATTGGTTATTTACACATAACAATGAACTTGGAGTAGAAGTTATTGGCATGCTCCCATCCTATGCTAAATTTCCAATGGTAGTATTAATTACAACCATTGTTTGGTTAACTGTAACGTATATGACGAAGCCTGAAACAGATCAAACGCTATTTGATTTCTATAAAAAAATTCAACCTGGTGGCCCAGGATGGAAAAAGACTATTTCTGATGCTAAAAATGCTAATCAAGAAATTGTTACAGATACCAAGCCTTGGAGCGTCCCTTCTGGAATTTTAGCTATGATTTTAGCTATGATTTTAATTTACAGTTCTATGTTTGCTACAGGTTATTGGATATATGGAGATTATAACTATGCTATTGCCTTGACTGTAGTCGCCATAATTTCTGGTTTTTTACTGTCCAAAATGTGGAATAAAATCAAAGCTACCATTTTCGAATAGAAATGAAACAGCGTGTAGAATCAGTAGATATAGTAAGAGTTTTAACCATCACTACTATGATTCTTGTAACACACCAAGAACTTCGAGATACACTTACTCTTTTATTTAATTGTTTTAAAAATGATCACCATAACAAAAACACCAAAAAAATTCTTTAAAATGAGAGATATCTTATAATCGAAAATTAGATATGTTTAACAATAGTTTCTCATGTGTTTCAAAGGGTCTTTAATGTTGTTAATAGTTAATTTCATTTCTTCTAGCTGTATTTTTTGCGAAATGTAACCATAAGTTATACTTTTAAACATTCAATCTTGATATTTAATTATGAGCAACTACCATATAAAACGTTTAGAAGAATATTTTCAAGTGTATCGCAAATCGGTTATGAATCCTAAAATGTTCTGGGAAGAAATCGCCGAAGAACATTTTTTTTGGCGTAAGCGTTGGAATAATGTTTTGAGTTATGACTTTTCAAAACCATCAGTAAAATGGTTTGAAGGGGCTAAATTAAACATTACCGAAAATTGTATCGATAGACATTTACCCGCTAGAGGTAACAAAACGGCGATTCTTTTTGAACCTAATGACCCTAACGAAGGAACTCAACATATTACCTATACGCAATTACACGAACGGGTTAATAAATTTGCCAATGTTTTGAAGCAACAAGGAATAAGAAAAGGTGATCGCGTTTGTATCTATTTACCAATGATTCCTGAGTTGGCAGTATCAGTATTAGCATGTGCACGCATAGGTGCCATACATTCCGTTATTTTTGCAGGTTTCTCTGCCGCGGCATTGGCGACAAGAATTAACGACTGTGAGGCAAAAATGGTAATTACATCTGATGGCTCATTTCGGGGCGCAAAAACCATTGATCTAAAAGGTATCGTTGATGAAGCACTTGAAAGTTGTGATTGTGTAAATACCGTATTGGTTGCTAAGCGCATCGCATCAGCTATTCAAATGAAAGCAGGTAGAGACTACTGGTTGCAACCTTTACTAGAGAATGCTTCTGCGGAATGTGAACCAGAAATTATGGACGCTGAAGATCCCTTATTCATTTTATACACTTCTGGTTCTACTGGAATGCCCAAAGGAATGTTGCATACCACAGCGGGCTATATGGTATATACAGCCTATACCTTTAAAAATGTATTTAATTATCGTGAAGATGATGTGTATTGGTGTACCGCAGATATTGGCTGGATTACTGGACATAGCTATATTGTATATGGGCCTCTAGCGAATGGAGCCACGACCGTAATGTTTGAAGGTGTGCCCAGCTATCCTGATTTTGGACGCTTTTGGGAACTCGTTGAAAAACATAAAGTAAATCAGTTTTATACCGCACCCACAGCGATTCGAGCCTTAGCAAAGGAAGGATTAGAACATGTAGAAAAATATGATCTTTCCTCTCTTAAAGTTATCGGTACCGTAGGCGAACCTATTAATGAAGAAGCTTGGAATTGGTATAATGACAATATTGGTAAAAAACAAAGCCCAATCGTCGATACGTGGTGGCAAACTGAAACCGGTGGTATGATGATTACGCCAATCCCGTATGTTATACCTACAAAACCAACTTATGCAACCTTGCCTTTTATCGGCATTCAACCTGCTTTAATGGATGAAAACGGTAACGAGATTCAGGGTAATCAAGTTGATGGACGTTTATGTATTAAATTTCCATGGCCCTCAATGGCAAGAACCATCTGGGGAAATCACCAACGTTATAAAGACACCTATTTCTCAGCATTTGACAATATGTACTTTACAGGTGATGGAGCCCTTCGTGATGAAGTAGGTTACTACAGAATTACAGGCCGTGTAGATGATGTAATTATTGTTTCAGGGCATAATTTGGGTACTGCGCCTATCGAAGATGCTATTAATGAACATCCTGCTGTGGCTGAATCTGCTATCGTAGGCTTCCCTCATGACATAAAAGGAAATGCTTTGTATGGCTATGTTATTTTAAAAGATACTGGCGAAAGCAGAAATCATGATAACTTACGTAAAGAAATCAATCAGTTAATCTCAGAAAAAATTGGCCCTATCGCCAAACTAGATAAAATTCAGTTTACATTTGGATTACCCAAGACGAGAAGTGGTAAAATCATGCGCCGTATTCTGCGTAAAATAGCTTCGAATGAAACCAGTAATTTAGGTGATACTTCCACCTTGTTAAACCCAGAAGTAGTGCAAAGTATAATTGATAATGCGCTGTAATTAACATGATCAAAGCAGTATTATTCGACATGGATGGTGTGATCGTTGACACTGAACCCCTACATCGTAAAGCCTATTTTAACATGTTTGATGACGTTAATATTAATGTTTCTGAAGAACTTTTTACATCATTTACAGGGCAAGCTACTTACCCTATTTGTGAGCGATTGGTAACAGAATTTAAGCTAAAACAAACTCCTTCTGAATTAGTACAGTTAAAAAGAAAGCATTTTAAGTATTTATTCGAAAATGACACTAGTTTGCAATTAATAGATGGTGTTTTAGATTTGATAAAAGATTATCATGATCATGGATTGATATTGATTCTAGCTTCTTCAGCATCGTTGCCAAATATCAATCGTATTTTCGAACGTTTTGATCTCAATAACTACTTCAAAGCGAAGCTCAGTGGTGCAGATCTAAAAGCTTCAAAACCGCATCCCGAGATTTTTGAAAAAGCTGCTGAAGCTAGTGGCTATGATAGATCAGAATGCATTGTAATTGAAGATGCTACCAATGGAGTGATTGCTGCTAAAGAGGCAGGTATTTACTGTGTAGCTTTTAATAGTCTGCATTCTACGAATCAAGATTATAGCAGAGCAGATCTTGTTATTAATGATTTTACCGAATTAAGCTTTGAAAAACTAAATTTGCTACTTTGTTAAACATATATTAAAGTTTATTACGTACTTAGTACTATACCTATCTTTAATGCTCAATACCAAATACATGAAAATTCAAATACTTTTAAGCATAGTGTTACTTTTTTCAATGTTAGTGATTCAGGCACAGGATCTTACATTCGAAGAATACAATCCTAAATCTACTTTAGTTGTACCAGGTAAGATCATAAAAAAAGCTAAGTTCCCGTTTATCGACATACATGGGCATCAATATAATATGCCAGAGCAAAACCTAGCACCCGTAGTGGCTGCTATGGATACCTTAAACATGGCTATTATGGTGAATTTAAGTGGTCGTTCGGGAAAAGATCTACAAAAATCTGTAAAAAATATTGCCAATAATGCACCCAATCGTTTTGTAGTTTTTGCGAATGTTAATTTTGGTGGTGTTGGCGAAAAAGATTGGGGTAAAAACGCAGCAGCACAACTAGAACAAGACGTAAAGAATGGCGCTAGAGGTCTAAAAATCTATAAAAGTCTAGGGTTACGTAATAAAGATGTAAATGGTAATCGTATTGCCATTGACGATCCAAGATTAGATCCTATTTGGGAAAAATGTGGTGAATTGAGCATTCCTGTATTAATTCATGCTGCCGACCCTAAATCTTTTTGGGACTCTTTTGATGGTGACAATGAACGCTGGCTAGAATTAAAAACTAGACCCAGAAGAAAACGCGATGCAAACAACCCTGCTCCTTGGGAACAAATTATTCAAGAACAGCATAATGTATTTAAAAAGCATTCTAAAACCACCTTTATCAATGCACATATGGGTTGGTTTGCTAATGACCTTACAAAACTTGGTCAACTTATGGATGAAATGCCCAATATGGTGGTGGAAATAGGTGCTATTATTGCCGAATTGGGAAGACAACCACGGTTTGCTAAAAAATTCTTTACCCAATATCAGGACAGAATTTTATTTGGAAAAGATAGTTGGAAACCTGAAGAATTCCCTACCTATTTTAGAGTTTTAGAATCTGACGATGAATACTTCCCCTATCATAAAAAATACCATGCTTTTTGGGCAATGTACGGGTTAGACCTATCTGACGAAGTACTTAAAAAAGTATATTATCAAAATGCATTGCGTATCGTACCAGGTTTAGACAAAACCATGTTTCCAAACTAGCTTAAAAAAATATTTTTTGCGCAGTTCTATAGGTATTAGCATGTGCTTCGATAATGTGGTTGATATCTGGCGAATAGCTACCACCCATCGATGCAACTGTTGGTATGTCTAATTCTTTAGCCGTTTTAAAAACAATCTCATCACGTTTTTTACATCCGTCTATAGTGAGTGCTAACTTACCCAATCTATCCGTTTCTAAAACATCTACACCCGATTGAAAAAATATAAAATCTGGAGAGAAACCTATTAGAATCTCATCCAAATACTTTTCGAGCAAATATAAATACTCTTGATCTTTCATACCTTCATCGAGTGCTACATCTAGATTTGAGGTTTCTTTGTGAAACGGGTAATTATTTTTTCCGTGCATCGAAAACGTAAATACTGCGTCATTGTCTTTAAAAATTTGAGCTGTTCCATTTCCTTGATGTACATCCAAATCAATTATTAAAATGTTCTTTACCAACATTTTATGAATTAAGTTATTTGCAGCAACTGCATTGTCATTTAACAAGCAAAACCCCTCTCCTCTATCAGAAAAGGCATGGTGTGTTCCACCAGCAATATTCATAGCGCAGCCATACTCGAAAGCATGTGTAGCACAAGCAACAGTACCCCCAACTAATGTAGCCTCTCTATCTATTAATTGTTGAGACATTGGAAATCCTGTTTTTCGTACTTCGCTTTTTGAAAGTGATAAGGTTTTCAACTTTTGCCAATATATATCATCATGTGTTAACAAAATAGTAGCTTCTGATGCTTTTTGCGGTATGAAAAAATTATCCTCGGTTAGCGTACCTTCTCTTAATAATTGCTGTGGTAATAATGAATATTTAGCCATCGGAAAACGATGCGTGTTAGGCAGCGGGTGATGATAAATAGGATGAAGTGCAACCTTAAGCATTCACTACATGTAGTTTCTTTCGTTTTACGTATAAAAATATGAGTAAAGATAAAAATCCGAAAATTGAAAAACCAATAAATAATGGTAATACAGAATCGTTAACATAACTACCAATATAATTCGCAATAGGTACCGCCATTACTGTAGATATAAATCCATTAATTGCCGCACCGATACCCGCAATATGGCCTAATGGCTGCATAGCGAGTGCCCGAAGGTTTCCGAAAAGGAAACCAATCGCAAAAAACTGAATTGCACAAAAAGCAATCAAAACAGTAACCGAAGGGTTTTCTCCCGAACTAAATAAAACGATATACAATAATGAAATAAGTGTATAGGCAATTACTGCTGTGTAAGCAATACGCCACATACCAAATCGTATCACTAATCTACTATTTAAAAAAGTAGCCAAACCTACCGAGATGGCTAAGCTGGCAAAAATATACGGAAACAGTTCAGCCAAGTTATATTGTTGCTCAAATATTTGCTGTGAAGTACTTAAATACACCATAAAAGAACCTGTGATAAATCCAGATACAAAGGTAAAGGCAACAGCTTCTTTATATTTTAAAAACTCTTTGGTTCCGTTAATAAATAAATTATATGAAAAGGGTATTTTATTTTTAGGTTTCAATGTTTCCGATTGGCGTTTCCAAAACCAGAGCATTACCAGAAGTCCAAAAATCAAGTTGATATAAAAAATGGCTTTCCAATGGTAAAAGTTTAGTAAAAACTGTCCTAAAGCTGGTGCAATAACAGGTACTAAAATAAAAACCATGACTACTATTGAAACAATCTTTGCCATATAATCGCCACTGTATTTATCTCGTATAATCGTTATTGCCATAGTTCTTGGGGATGATAATCCAATTCCTTGAAGCACTCTTCCGAAAATCATCATCTCAAAATTCTTAGTGGTCACGCAGATAATACTTGCAATAATGAATAATATAAAACCTGCAAATACTATAGGTTTTCTACCAAAACTATCGGATAGCGGACCAAAAATAAGTTGTCCAAAACCAAGACCTAAAAAGATCATGGTAATCAATAACTGATTATCATTGGTGTTGACCACGCTTAGATAGGCTCCAATTTTAGGTAAGGCAGGTAAGAGAGCGTCAATAGACAATGCCACTATAGACATTAATGAAGCCATTAAAATTACAAATTCTAGTTCAGGCTTCGATTGTTGGTCTTGCATTGTGCAAATGTAATTCATTTGCAAAGAGCAATAAAAAAAGCTGCCCGAAAAAGACAGCTTATATTTTTAAAAAAATCTTTTAGTCAAAATAACTAAAGGTTTCTCCATTCTTTATTCTGAGTAATGATTCATAAATTAACTTGATAACATTTTCTACATCTTCTCTATGCACAGTTTCAACCGTAGTATGCATATAGCGCAATGGTAATGAAATTAAAGCAGAGGCAACACCACTGTTACTATAGGCAAAAGCATCTGTATCGGTACCCGTAGCTCTTGATAATGCTGATCTCTGAAACGGAATCTTTTTCGCTTCAGCAGTCTCGGTAATAATATCGCGAAGCTTCTGTTGAACTGCAGGTGCATACGCAACCACTGGCCCTTTACCAATCTCACAATGCCCTTGCTTCTTTTTATCAATCATGGGTGTTGTGGTATCGTGTGTTACGTCGGTAACAATAGCGGCATCTGGCTGAATGCGTTCTGCGATCATTTGCGCACCTCTTAGTCCTATTTCTTCTTGAACCGCATTCACGATATATAAACCAAAAGGTAATTTCTTTTTATTTTCTTTTAATAATCGTGCTACTTCAGCAATCATAAAACCACCCATACGATTGTCTAAAGCGCGACATACAAATTTATCTCCGTTAAGAATATGAAATTCATCAGGATAGGTAATTACACAGCCTACATGTACACCTAATTTTTCGACTTCTTCTTTATTAGCGCATCCTACATCGATAAAAATATTATCGGGTTTGGGTGGTTCTTCTTTAGCTCTACTTCTGGTATGAATAGCTGGCCAGCCAAAAATACCTTTTACAATACCTTTCTTAGTATGTATATTTACAACTTTACTCGGTGCTATTTGGTGATCAGAACCTCCATTTCTAATCACATAAATGAGACCATTATCTGAAATATAATTTACGTACCACGAAATTTCATCAGCATGTCCTTCTATAACAACTTTATACTTTGCTTTCGGATTAATGACTCCTACCGCCGTACCATATGTATCAGTAACAAACTCATCTACATAAGGTTTTAAATAATCCATCCATATTTTTTGCCCATCCCATTCGTATCCTGTAGGTGAAGCGTTGTTTAAATATTTCTCAAGAAAATCAAGTGATTTTTTAGTAAGTATGCTCTTTTTGGCCATATTGAAATTAATTTTTAACGAAATTAACAATTTATGCCTAAATAAACGTTAATCTTTCATAGGTATGTTCTGAATGTTTTACTTTTGGAATAGTATTTGAAAATACCACATAAAAGAGGAAAATGAAACGTATTTTAATAATTATAGTTCTTTTAACGAGCATTTTTATTTCATCGCAAGAGATCAAGTTAGATTCTCTTGTTAATAATGTAATTATTGTTGAAGGTGATTCTATTATTATTTCGTTAGATGAAGTTACCGTTTTAAATAAACTCAACTTCAAAAACACAAAAGAACGTCGTTATTATTATTGGTATTGGAAAAAAGTGCATAAAGCCTATCCTTATGCAAAACTAGCTGCAGACCGACTTATTCAATTAAATGATCAATTAAAAAAGATTCGTTCGAAAAGAAAGCGTAAAAGACATACGAAAAAGATGCAGAAGTATATGGAAGAAGAATTTACTGAAGAACTCAAAAAAATGACGCGTACAGAAGGTAAAATTCTCATCAAATTATTACATCGACAAACTGGTCTTACTGCATTTGATCTTGTAAAAGAATATCGTAGCGGTTGGAAAGCCTTTTGGTATAATTCTACTGCCAATCTTTTTAAACTCTCCCTAAAAAAAGAATACCAACCCGAAGAAGAAGCTATCGATTTTTTAGTTGAAGACATTTTACAACGTTCATTTACGAATGGGAGTCTAGAGGAACAAAAACCTCGCTTAAAATTCGATTATTTTAAAGCCGCCAATAAATTTAAAAACATCAATTTTGTCGAGGTAATCAATAACCGTTAATTTTCTTCTTGTTAAAGCTTTGTTAAAGTGTTTTTTGCTTTTAAACCTTCTTATTCAAATCAAGTCTTAACATCGTAAATTAATTAATAATCATAAAATTTAAAAGATGAAGAAAGTAATAAGCACAGTACTAATCGCCTTATTAACCATTGGTGTTTTCGCACAGCGTGGTGATCAAAAGCGTGAAAAACCAAATTTTACCCCAGAACAAATCGCTGATCTTAAAACAAAAAAAATGACATTAAGTCTTGATCTCTCTAAAAAACAACAAGAGCAAATTTATGAGATCAATAAGCAGAATGCTATAGAGCGTAAACAAAAAATGGCCGAACGTAAAGCCATGAAAGAAGAAGGTAAAAAGCCATCAAGCGAAGAGCAATATAAAAAGAGAGCTGCACGTTTAGAAAAAGCAATAGCCCATAAAGAAGAAATGAAAAGTATTTTATCTACTGAGCAATTCGAGAAATGGGAAAAGATGACTAAGCGAAAAGCTCACAAAATGAGAGGTAAAAGAGGGAAGTATGGTAAAAAAGGTAGAAAAGCTCGAAAAGAAGAAAAATAAGAATCAGTAAAAAGCGGGATTTTGTACCATAATTGGGAAATTTCTTAAAAGAAGGTAGTACCTCACCAAGTGTGTAAAGTTTAAAATTAATCAAAAAAAATATCGAGGGTTGCAACCCTCGATATAAGTTTACACACTTTATGGAATAGTGTCAAAAGTAAAAATCCTGGCTTTTTAATTGTTTTTCTTTTGTCTAAAGTCTTTTTCTATGAGATCTTGAAACAAGTTCAGGATGACGTGATTGCCACGTTCTCCAATGAGACCTCCTCACAATGACTTTTACAAATGTATTACCTCATCATACGCATCTGCAACAGCTTCCATCACTGCTTCACTCATTGTTGGGTGTGGATGCACAGCTTTTAAAACTTCGTGACCTGTTGTTTCTAGTTTTCTACCTAGTACAGCTTCAGCTATCATATCTGTTACACCAGCACCAATCATATGGCAACCTAACCATTCACCATACTTAGCATCAAATATCACTTTTACAAAACCCTCTTTGTTTCCGCCCGCACTGGCTTTACCAGACGCCGAAAATGGAAACTTTCCTACTTTAATATCGTATCCTTCATCCTTGGCTTGCTTTTCAGTTAATCCTACAGAGGCAATTTCGGGTGTACAATAGGTACAACCTGGTACATTGCCATAATCTAACGCTTCTACAGGCATTCCTTTAATCTTTTCTACGCATAAAATTCCTTCAGCAGAAGCAACATGCGCTAATGCTTGACCTGGTGTTACATCACCAATAGCATAATAACCTGGTATGTTGGTTTGGTAGTAATCATTTACCAAAATCTTGTCTCTATCTACTACAATACCTACATCTTCTAAACCAATATTTTCAATATTTGATTTTATACCCACAGCAGACAATACAATATCAGCTTCTAATACTTCCTCACCTTTTTTAGTTTTCACTGTAGCCTTCACACCATCTCCTGAAGTATCTACTGAAGTAACTTCAGCAGAAGTCATGATCTTAATTCCATTCTTTTTAAAGCTACGCTCAAGCTGTTTTGACACCTCAGCATCTTCTACTGGAACCACACTAGGCATAAACTCGACTATAGTTACTTCTGTACCCATTGAGTTATAAAAATAGGCAAACTCAACACCAATAGCCCCAGAACCCACAACAATCATCTTTTTAGGCTGCTTGGGTAATACCATCGCTTCTCTATAACCAATTACTTTTTTACCATCTTGAGGTAAACTTGGCAATTCACGCGACCGCGCTCCTGTTGCAATAATTATATGGTCAGCACTATATTCTTTGCCTTCTACATCAATCTTTTTTCCTGGTTTTAGCTTACCAAAACCTTCAATTACATCAATCTTGTTTTTCTTTAGTAAGAACTGAACACCTTTGCTCATGCCATCGGCTACACCACGACTGCGTTTTACAACCGCGTCAAAATCTTTATAAGCATCTTTTACAGAAAGTCCATAATCTTCGGCATGTTTTAAATATTCAAAAACTTGTGCAGATTTTAACAATGCTTTGGTAGGAATACAACCCCAGTTTAAACATATACCTCCTAAGCTTTCTTTTTCTACAATAGCAGTTTTAAAACCTAATTGCGCCGCTCTAATGGCAGCTACATAGCCACCTGGACCACTTCCTAAAACTATAATATCGTATTTCATTGTATATTTTTTTTTGTGGATTTTAGAATCATTTTTCGGAAAGCAAATTTAATCAAATTTTATGGCTTTAACCGGACTTATTTTACTAACAATATACGACGGGATTAAAAGCATCAACAGGCATAAAACCAACGTGCTAATATTGAGTAATATAATATATCCGAAATCTAAATATACGGGTGCCTGATTTACATAATAAGTTTCAGGATTTAATTTCACCACACCAAAGTACTTTTGAATTAATAAAATACCTATACCAATTACATTACCCCAAAACAAACCAACAGCTATTAAATACGTGGCATTGTACAAAAATATTTTTCGAATACTCCAATTATCATTTCCCAAGGCTTTTAAAATACCAATCATTTGTGTGCGTTCTAGAATAAGTACTAATAAAGCAGTGATCATATTGATCCCCGCTATTAAGATCATAATACCCAATATTACATAAGTATTTACATCAAAAAGGCTCATCCATTCAAAAATTGTCGGGAATTTTTCGTTGATCGTTTGCGCATTCATCGTTGATGGAACATTTGCATAGATCTCTCTTCCTTTTGTTTTAATTTCATCAAAATTAGAAAGCAATACTTCAAATCCACCCACCTGATCTTGTTCCCATTTGTTTAAGCGTTGAATTTGCTTAATATCTCCAAGTACATAATTTTCATCAAACTCCTGAAATCCTGAACTATAAATACCTACAATAGTAAACTTACGAGCATTCGGTGCTTTTTTAGGATCGTCCTTAACAAAAAAAGTGTTAAACGTATCGCCTACTTTAAAACCTAATCTATCGGCCGTAATTTTTGAAATAAGCACGTCATTAGACATTTCATTACACAAAGTAACTAACTCACCTTCAATTAAATAATCTTTAAAAAAAGACCAGTCATAATCTTTCGAAACCCCTTTTAAAATGATCCCTTCAAAATCTGTTTCGGTTCGAATAATGCCTCCTTTTGTTGCATAGGTTTGTACATTTTTTACACCATCGACAGCATTGAAATCAGGATAAAATGATTGTTCTATAGAAATAGGATTTATCGTAATCTGCGAATTATTGTCTTCATAATTTGTGAGTTGTACATGCCCATTAAATCCAGATATCTTTTCTTTTATCTTATGTTTCAAACCCAAACTTGCTGCAATGGCAATCATCATAATAATCATACCCAATGCAATGGCTGCAATGGCTATTTTTATTATTGGTGACGAAATACTACTTTTATAGTGTTTCCCAGCTATAATACGTTTGGCTATAAATAACTCGTAATTCAATGTAGATGATTAAAATATCGATCAAAAGTACATATTTCTTTTTGGTTTTAATTTGCCTTTCGGGGATGATTTCGTGCAAGTCTCAAATCAAAGAAGGCACTTCAAAATCTGTACCAAATAAACCCTTAAAAAAAGAAGTTATTGTTGGTGCAAATAACACCGAAAAATACCTATCACTTTTAAGAAATAAAAATATTGGAGTTGTTGCTAATCAAACTTCAGTTATATTTAAAAAAATAAATGACGGTGTTGATACGCATACAAATGAAATTTTAGATGCTACAAAATTCAGTAGAATAGCGCACGTTCATATTGTGGACAGTTTATTAGCCCGAAATATTAAAATTCAAAAAGTATTTGCTCCCGAACATGGTTTTCGTGGCAAAGCAGACGCTGGCGAACATGTAGAAGACGGTAAAGACAGTAAAACAGGACTGTCTATTATCTCATTACATGGAAAAAGTAAAAAACCTTCACAAGAACAACTTAAAGATCTTGATCTTGTAGTTTTTGATATTCAGGATGTCGGCGTGCGTTTTTACACTTATATCGCAACATTACAGTATGTCATGGAATCTTGTGCTGAAGCAAAAATACCAGTCATCGTCTTAGATAGACCCAACCCTAATGGACATTATATAGATGGGCCTATTTTAGAGCTAGAGCACAGAAGTTTCTTAGGATTGAATCCTATTCCATTAGTATATGGAATGACTATTGGTGAATATGCCAATATGATCAATGAAGAAGGTTGGTTGGCTAATGGAATTAAATGTGATGTAACCGTAATTCCGTTACGAAATTACACGCATCAAACTGAGTATAGTTTACCCATACGACCTTCACCAAATCTACCTAATGACAAAGCGATCAACTTATACCCAAGTCTTGGTTTTTTTGAGGGTACAACCATTAATGCAGGGCGTGGTACAGAAATGCAGTTTCAAATCTATGGTGCTCCATTTTTTGCTAAAACTGATTTTAGCTATACCCCACAAGCCAATTTTGGTGCTAAATACCCAAAACATAAAGGCAAGTTATGCAACGGTGTTGATCTTAGGCAACAGGAACAATTAAGTGAAGTGAATTTAGAATGGTTGATCGATGCTTATAAGAGAACTCCTACATCAGAAAAATTCTTTGGGCCAACTTTTACTGTTCATGCAGGAACTACTAAATTACAACAACAAATCGAACAAGGTTTATCGGCTGAAGAAATTAGAAGTACCTGGCAAGGAGATTTAGAAAAATTTAAAAACATTAGAAAGAAGTATCTTCTTTACGATTAATTAATTAGAGATAATCTCAAAATTAGTGTAGATATATCCAATTTCATCATCGATAGCATTTTCATGGTAATCAATACCAATGAGTTTGGGGTATCCATATGTAGCGTCGTATTCAACTTTAAAAGAATCAGCACTACCATTTAATAATTCTTCCACTAAATTGAAAGCATCTTCAACGGTATGCGCATTCTCAAAAACACGTGCTCTTACTTCTTCTAAAAATTCAGGATCATAACCTGTTTCGTCAAACTCAACTTTATCCTTTTGTAAGTTCAATACATAAACATCACGCTCTAAAGGACCATCACAGAAACAGCTTAAACGCTCCTTCCATTGATAATCAACGATTTGCTTTGACTCCCAAAGTTGACGATTCTCATTCAACTCATCATGTAAATTATCATCAGAATTACAGCCTACAAAAAGCATTAGAAAAGCAAAAAGATATATAACTTTTTTCATGAGTAACGGTTTGCTTATATAATGCAGTTGTTAACTTTTGGTTGCTTACTAAAGTGGTAACTTCTTTTTCAAGTCTTCAACAATAGTAAAAACCGCAGGACATACCTCTGTATTCTTTAAGGTAATGTCTGTAAGTTGAATAAACTTCTTTCTATTGGTATGTGGATATTCTGCACAGGCTTTGGGTCGCACATCATAGATAAAACAAGTATTGTCTGAAATATCAAGAAAAGTACATGGGGCGCTTTTTAGTACCATAAAATCGTCTTCATCTCTTTGTAAATATTGATCAACAAACTGTCGTTCTTTTATTCTTAAATACTTCGAAATACGCGTAATATCTTTATCAGTAAATATAGGACTCGTAGTTTTGCAACAATTACCGCAGTTTAAGCAATTAGTACGTTCAAATTCATCGTCATGCAATTCTTGCATTAAAAAGTCTAATCGTTTGGGATTTTTCTTCTTTAGCTTAGCAAAATACTTCTTAGTTTCAACATACTTTTCTACAGCACGTTTCGATAAGCTTTTAAGTTCTTCTTCCATAAGTTATTTTCGAGATATCGAAAATGCTATCTAATCAAACCAAAGTGTAAAATAATTAATTTTCGCATTATCAGGTATTTGGTCTAGGCGCACTTTTTGAAAACTAAACTCCTCGAGACCAATCTCTTTTTTATTGATGGCAATTGTTGCATTTAACTCATCTACAAACAATACTGCATTCGAAAAAGTAGATTCAACTTTATTAACTGTATAATTATCAATAATATCTTTAAAAGTAGAATTCAAATTGAGTCCTTTTGCCGTTTTGTATCTACTATCAAAAATTTGAATACTCTCTATAACAGAAATAGAATCATGCTGTTCTTTAGGGATCAAAGTCAACAAATGTTTACCTCCTTTTTCATATACCAAATACTCATCGAATGGCGCATCGGCGAACTCACCTTCTCCTTTTCTACTTACCAAAGAATCTTTAGCAAAGATCTCTTTTAATTCTTGAGTTTGTGTCTTATCTGTAATCTTACCTAATTGACCTTTATCAATCGTAAAATTATTTTCTTTTTTACATTGTACAAAAAGAAAACATATCATTAAAATACCTAAAATTTGTCTCATATTTATCTTATTACCTTCTTTAAAACACCTAACACACCTCTTATGAACGTTGCACTTGTTACCACTTTTAAAACGGGATTCATACGTGTACTTCGCCTTGTTCTTGATGATTCTCTTCTGCGCTCCTTTTCTTTCTCGGCTGCCTTACGTTCTTTTTCTTCTTGCCTTGCAATCTCATCGATCTTACCATTCAACATTTCATAGGCACTCTCACGATCTATTTCTTCATTATATTTTTTGGCAATATCAGATTTTGCGATCTGATCTGTTAATTCTGATGATGATAGCACATCCATTCTACTCATAGGAGCCCTCAGCATTGTTCTGGCCAATGGTGTAGGTATCCCTTTTTCATTGAGTGCAGATACCAAAGCTTCTCCTATTCCCAAACTCGTTAATACCTCTTTGGTTTCATAATATTCAGAATCAGGATAGTTCTCTGCTGTTAATTTAATGGCCTTTCTATCTTTTGCCGTAAAAGCACGTAACGCATGCTGAATTTTTAAACCTAATTGAGCTAGTACATCTTCTGGTACATCTTTAGGGTTCTGCGTTACAAAGAAAACGCCAACACCTTTTGAGCGAATTAATTTTACAATACTCTCAATTTGACTTAATAGCGCTTTTGAAGCTTCGTCAAATACTAAATGTGCTTCATCTATAAATAGCACCAATTCTGGCTTCCCAGAATCTCCTTGTTCAGGAAATGTACTATATATTTCTGCGAGAAGCTGCAACATGAATGTTGAGAACAATTTTGGTTTATCTTGAATATCGGTTAAACGTAATACCGATATTACACCTCTATCATTATCGTCAACACGGACAAGGTCATTTACTTCAAAAGAGCGTTCCCCAAAAAAGAGATCACCTCCTTGCTGTTCTATTTCTACAATCTTACGTAAGATCGCCCCTGTTGAAGCTGTAGAGATTCTACCGTATTCTTCTTCTATATCTTTCTTACCTTCTTGGGTAGCAAACTGAAGTACTTTCTTAAAATCTTTTAAATCAAGTAAGGGTAATTTCTTATCATCACAATACTTAAACAAAATTGCTACAATACCACTTTGTGTTTCCGTTAAATCTAGAATTCTAGATAATAAAACCGGACCAAATTCTGAAACAGTAGCTCGCATACGCGTACCGTCTTGTTCAGAAATCGTTAATATTTCAACAGGAAATGGTTTTGCCTCAAATGGCAATCCTATTTTTTCATGACGCTCATCAATTTTAGGATGCCCAGGGCTTGGTTGCGCCAATCCGCTTAAATCACCTTTTACATCCATTAACAATACCGGAATTCCTTTATCAGATAAATTCTCAGCTAATACCTGTAAGGTTTTTGTCTTACCTGTACCCGTGGCTCCTGCAATTAAACCATGACGATTTAAGGTTTTTAAAGGTATTTTTACAAAGGCTTCTGTGACAGTTTCTTCACCTAGCATGGCACCTCCTAACGTGATAAAATCTCCTTTTGTCTTATAACCTTCGTTTATATAGTTAAAGAATTTTTCCTTTTGACTCATTCTGTATTCAGTTGATTTAAATTTAGCTATAAAAATAAGATTTATAATGCCAAATCAAAAAATAAACCTTCATATTTAAAATACGCGTATTTTGTATCTTCGTTGCACTTAACTTTATACTTATGAAAAAAACAACTTTCTTACTAATTACAATCGCTTTATTGATTTTTTTAGCTTGTAATACTACACAAAATGAAGAAAAAGAAATTGAAGAAATAATTTCGACTGAAGCATCTACTATTGAATTTATTGAATCAAAAATTGAACGTAGAAAAAGTGCTCCTTTTTCTGAAGCAGTTCGTATTGGTAATACCCTATATTTGACAGGACAGGTAGGCTTCAATAATGATTCTTTGCAAATCGCTCAAGGCGGAATAAAAGCAGAGGCAACCCAAGCTTTAGAAAATATTAAAGCGGTTTTAGAAGCGAATGGCTCCGATTTGGAACATGTGGCAAAATGTACAGTCATTTTAACCAATAAAGATGATTTTGCAGATTTTAATGAAGTTTTTCGCGAATATTTCCCTAAAAATAAACCCGCAAGAACTACCTTTGTCGCCGATTTGGTCATCGATGCTAAAATAGAGATCGATGTGATTGCTGCAGTTAAATAATGGATATAAAAACAAAGGAATTAGTACACAAAGGAGAAATGCTTCCGTTGATGGAAGAATTCTACACCATTCAAGGAGAAGGATACCACACAGGTACCGCTGCTTATTTTATTAGAATTGGTGGTTGTGATGTAGGTTGCCATTGGTGTGATGTCAAAGAAAGTTGGAATGCCGATTTACACCCGCCAACACATGCAGATACTATTGTAGCAAATGCTAAAAAATATTCTGATACTGTTGTTATCACGGGCGGTGAACCACTTATGTGGGATATGAGTTATCTTACGAACAGGCTTCAAGAAAAAAATTGTAAAACACATATCGAAACTTCGGGTGCGTACGAACTATCGGGAACTTGGGATTGGATTTGTTTATCACCTAAAAAAACAAAATTACCTTTAGAAAAAATTTACAAAGAGGCTCATGAATTGAAAATGATTATTCATAATAAGAGTGATTTTGATTTTGCTGAAGCCGAAGCTGCAAAAGTTAGTGCTACTTGTGAATTATTTTTACAGCCTGAGTGGAGCAAACAAGAGAAAATGACACCACTATTAGTGGATTATGTAATGCAACACCCCAAATGGAAAATCTCTTTACAGACTCATAAGTATTTAAATATACCTTAGTAATTTAGCTTGATTCTTACCAAAATTTCTACGAACTTCGCTTATCAGTGGATATAGTTCATTAAACTAGAACCATATCTTTAAGTTCGCACACATTTGAGAAATTTCGTATTTCAAAGAAAATAAAAGTTTATATTTGAATATGACTGAAAATGAACTTTTAGAAATAATTACAGAATATTTTAAAGATAAAATTTTCGAAAATCATAAAATAAACTCTTTAAAAACTCATTCTAAACTTAAATCATATAAAATCAATCCAATTATCGTTAAGTATTTATCTAAAATACTTGAGAATGACTTCACTCCAATAGGTATTGCAAAAGCTCTTTACTATCCCAGGATTTTAGGAACTTCTATAAACACATCATTTGGGGCTCGAATTCAAAATATGTTTGTTGAACTTGGTCTTGCCCAAGGTTCATTAATAAAAGGAATGGATATTGAATTTACAGACAAAATTGACAATAGAAAAAAATGGTGTCAACTTAAATCAGGTCCTAACACAATAAATTCAGAAGATGTAAATCCACTTTTGAAAAAATTTACAATTGTTACCAATTTAGCAAGGACAAATTCAATGAATTTAAATAATTCTGATTTGATTCTAGGTGTTCTTTATGGCGAAGAAGACCAATTAAGTCAGCATTACCAAAAAATTGACAAGCAGTTTCCTGTAATAATTGGTAAAGAGTTTTGGCACAGGCTTACAGGGTATGAAAACTTCTACAATAAGCTGGTTTCCAATCTTGACCAAATGATATTAAACTTGGACACAGAAGAATTTTTCAAAAAAGGTTATATCGCTTTAGCCAAAGAAATAGAGGATTCGGATTTATTTGATTTTGAATAAACTTCATTTAGAAATTTAATAATAGAATAACCAAGTTCCTTTCCTAAATTACAAGGTACTGCATTTCCAATTTGCTTATATTGTTGCGAAATTGAACCTGCAAATTTCCATTCATCGGGAAATGTCTGAATTCTAGCATATTCTCTGACGGTAAAGGGGCGTGTCTCATCTGGATGACATCTTTCTGTTTGCTTTTGTGCCGGACTACAAGTTAATGTCAAACTAGGTTCATCCCAACCTATCCTTCTTGCCATACCAGTTTTTCCTCCGCCTAGATAAAAGCTCTTACCCATATATTCTTTTTGAATGTGGAGAGGCAAATCTCTCCAATATCCTTTTGGAGGAACTAAATCTAAAATCAGCTTTTTATATTCAGGGTATTTAGAGCCTTCTGATTTAGGTACATCTGTATCATATAAATCACCTTTTTTAAGAGCATCAGACAAATTATAAATGACATTATATGGTGTTGGATATTCATATTCAACATCAATATCTTTTCTTATTCCAACTAAAATTAATCTTTCTCTTTTTTGAGGAACATTATAATTAATAGCTTTTAATACTTGAACTGGGACAACATTATATCCAATCTCATTCAAAATAGAAATCATTCCTTGTAGCGTCTTTCCCTTATCGTGGGAGAGTAAACCTTTCACATTTTCGCCAACACAAATTAATGGATTAACTTCTTTTACTACACGCGCAAATTCATAAAATAAAGTTCCTCTTACATCTTCTAGTCCTAATTTTTTTCCTGCATAACTAAAAGCCTGACAAGGAAAACCACCTGTTACAATTTCAACTTCATTTTTGTATTTAGCAAAACTGAAATTTTTTACATCACCTTCTAAAACATTCCATTCAGGTCGATTTTCTCTTAATGTTTTACAAGCCCATTTATCTATTTCATTCAAAGCCATACATTTAATTCCTGATTGTTCTAAACCAATTGCTAAACCACCAGCACCTGCAAATAATTCTAGAACACTATAATCTTTATGAGGGATTTCAGTATTGTCTATATTGTTATCTATTTCGGATAATAAAGGCTCAATTAAAGAATTAATGTCTTCTTTGCGATAAACTCTATAATTACTAACTGGTTCACGAAGTGCATCTAACTTTCCATCTCTGTCCCATCTACGTAAAGTCTCTTTGCTCTTACCTAACACTTCTGCCGCTTCCGAAAGCGAATAATAATCTTTTGTAACCATATTACATAACCTTATACAATGGTTACAAATTTAAAATAAAAAATGAAATAAAAAAAAACGTATACCAACAATACTATAAAAAATAGCGACTTGATTCCTTAACCGAAATGAATTTTATAAATTTAAGGTAAATTATAATTCTGGAGGATAGTGATTTTAAAATTCGCTACTTTTCATAGGTAATGTGTTAAAAACCAAATAAAAATTGAAAAAAATATAGTCGCAATGGCCTTCAGAGAAGTAAAGAAAGAATTAAACGGAATGGACAAAACTGAAATCATTAAGTTGGTTTCTGAGATGTACAAAAAAATACCAGCCGTAAAAACCTATTTGGACGTTTTTGCAACTGGAGAAATCAAGCAACTTGTAGAGAAATATAAAAAAGAAATCGAAAGATATGTTTATCCAAGTGGACGGCATATGCAGTTGCGTGAAACCGAGGCTAGAAAAATAATACGGACCGTCCGTAAAATGAAAATAACAGAACTTAATGTGGAATTGGAATTACATTATGTTGCCTGTTGCTTGGAGGTCATTGAAGATTTTGGATATTGGGACGAAGATTATTATGTAGCATTGGAAAAAATGTTTTACAATGCTACGAACGGAATTCATGAATTGGGTGTAGACGAAAAATATCAAGACCGTATAATCGGAATTATAAATAAAGCAAGTGAATTCGGATTAGAACTTGCATATTAGTACGTACTAATCATAGCCAGAACCGATAAGCGAAATTGTAAAATTAATTACCCTCAATTCGCATCATCGCTAAGCTATAAACCCTCTCAAACTGTTCTTGTAAATCCATATCGTTATTATCAAACTCAATAGCATCCTTCGCTTTTGCAAGTGGCGAATCTTTACGAGTCGAATCGATACGATCTCTGGTTTGTACATTCTCTAACACTTCTTCATACGAAACCTTATGCCCTTTGTCGAGCAATTCTTTATAGCGGCGTGTCGCTCTTTTTTCTGGTGAGGCAGTCATAAATAGTTTTAGCTCAGCATCTGGAAATACCACTGTACCAATATCTCTCCCATCCATCACCAAACCTTTATCTTTTCCCATATATTGCTGTTGCTCTACAAGTTTCTTACGAACCTCAGAGATTTCAGATACTTTACTAACCAATTTAGACACTTCAATGGTACGTATGGCTGTTTCTACATTTTCTCCATTTAAATACATTTCAGAAAATCGTAGATTATCATTGTAGCGAAATTCTAGTTGTATCTCTTTTAATTTTGCTATAAGCGCTTCTCTCTTAAAAAAATCTGACCCAATAAAATCATGTCGCATAGCATAATAGGTAACAGCACGGTACATAGCACCCGTATCAACATATATGTAGTTTAACTCTTTTGCTAAATGTTTTGCAATCGTACTTTTTCCCGTAGATGAATATCCATCAATAGCAATTATTATTTTTCGTTTTGTACTCAAAATTAATGACGTTTAAAACCTGTTCTAGCCAAATCAATAGTTAATGAAAATGTATTTGTATTCGATGCCGGATGAAATTTACTAAAGGCATAGTGCAATTTAAATCTACCCATTTTTAATCCGAAGCCAGCTGTGAATCCTGCAAATGTTCTACGCTCTGTCAACCGCAACTCTCTACCTCTTCTAAAATTATAACCCAATCGTAAGTTAAATCCTTTCTCAGGAAAAAACTCAGCACCAAAAGCTATATGACGTACAGCATTTCCTAAAAAAGTAATATCTTCTTCAGAGGTTTCGCCATCAATGCTAGTTTGCCCGTCTGAAGGATTAGGCACAGCAATTTTCCAACGCTGTAAATTATTTAAGGTAATATGCCAACGCAATGGAATATTCTCTAATTTATACGAAGCTCCTATTGCTACTTCTAAAGGTAATTTTTCTCGTATTTCATCAAAAGCAGATAGCTGATATCCTACATTTCTAACAACAGCTGTAAACATATAAGGTTTGAATTCGCTATAGTATGAAACAGCAAAATCGGCAGCGATACCACTAGAGCTAAAATTTTCTATCGTAGCGCTTATATATTTAAGATTTGCACCTACAGAAAAGTTGGCAATAGGTAAATCGTACGCATAGCCTACTTGAAATGCTAAATCTCTTGCTTTAAAAGTGCCTGTTTCTACTCCATTTTCATCGGCACCAATAAACTCGCCATAATTTACAAAAGTAATTCCTGCATGAAAAGTGCCTACGCGTCTGGTAAAGACATGGGCAAAGGTAGCAGAGCCATAATTTACGTCTGCTAAAAAATCCATATAATTCAAGGATGCCTGATTATCAATATCATTGGTAATGATAGACGGATTCCATAAAGGTTGATTCACATCATTGCGTAAGGTTAATGCTTCTCCTCCCAAGGCAGCTTGCCTAGCTGAAGTGGTTATGTTTAAAAAATTGAATACGCGCTCCCCTCCAACTTGAGCGTAACCTGAAAAACCAATAAGCATTACAAAAATTAATACTATCTTCATACAACACACAAAGAAAATAGAAATATTAATGATAACGTAATTATTTAGGCCTAAATTTTCTTTTCCTTTTTTAGTACAATCTATACCTTGGTGCCTTAATACCTTGCATACGTAATGCGACAAGCGCTTGCCCTCTGTGATGAATCATATGATCTTTAATAAAATTAAAAGCTCTTTTTTTAGAAAATTCTGGTTGTTTTGGGTCAAAAGGAACTTTAAATTTTTCTTTCATTTGCTCATCTGACATGCCTTTGTAGGTATCTTTAATGTCTTTAAAGGTAGTAGTAATAGTAGCGATCACTTTTTCTTTATCTCTACCCATTTCTTTTTCCATTTTTGCGGCCTTGGCAAAATCTTCTTGACTTGGCATGTCTCCGCCTTTTACAAATATATCTAATAAGAATTTTGATGACATACCTACATGTGCTAGTTGTTCTCCAAAACTCCGAATAGAATCATGGGGTCTAAATGTATATTTGTCGGCTGGCATAGCTTCAGCTAATTCAATAGTATAAGATTTGGTTTCTTCTAAAAAAGTTAGAAATTCATCTACTGATGTGTCTGATTTTACAGGAGTATCATTCTTTTTTACGAATGCAAAGGTTCCGATTGCAATAACCGTAATAAGTAATAAGTCTGTTAGTTTTTTCATGATGAGAAATTTAAATTGCCCTCTAATTTACTAATTTTTAAACTAGGGTATTGTTCTATTGCATTGCATAAAACTATATTTCTTTGTATCATTACCCTATTAAAAGAATATACATGAACGAAGAAAATACTATTTCTGAAATAAAAATAGACAATCAAAAGATTATTGAGAATAAAGAATTAAACATTTGGGAAGCTTTAATCCCTGTTTTTATCTTAATGAGTTTATTAGCGTACAATATTTTTTTTGCAGATGGAGCTTGGTTAGGTGATTATTCAAATCAATATATTTTATTAATAGGTGGTCTAGTTGCTGCTTTAGTCGGTTTTTGGAATAAAGTCTCTTTGAAAATAATGTTAAGAGAAGTATGGGAAAATTGGAAGAGCGTATTTATACCTATAATGATACTTTTTTTGGTAGGTGCATTGGCTGGAACATGGTTGGTCAGTGGTGTTATTCCTGCCATGGTTTACTATGGATTGCAAGTATTAAATCCATCTATATTTTTACCTGCTTCGGTTATAATTGCAGCTGTAATTTCTATTGCTACTGGAAGTTCTTGGACCACTTCGGCAACGGTTGGTATAGCACTAGTTGGTATTGGTAGTGCTCTAGGAATATCACCAGGCATGATAGCTGGAGCCGTAATATCGGGAGCATATTTTGGAGACAAGATGTCTCCATTAAGTGATACTACTAATTTAGCGCCAGCAATGGCAGGTACTGATCTATTTACTCATATCAAGTACATGACTTTCACAACAATTCCTACTATCTTAATCACATTAATTGTATTTAGTATTATTAGTATGAACATAGAAACTAGCGGAAATGCTGATATTAGTAATCTATTAACTTCTATCGATAATACTTTTAACATAACCCCTTGGCTATTTGTTGTTCCTTTAGTGGTTATAGGCTTAATACTATTAAAAATAAAACCTTTGTTAGCATTAGGTACTGGCATAATATTAGCAGCTATTTTTGCTATTATTTTTCAAACAAGTATTCTTGAAACTTTATCCTCTTCAAATTTAAAATCGATCATTAATTCTGTTTTTGTAGATACTCAAATAGCAACTGATAATGAGAAATTGAATGAATTGTTTTCATCTGGAGGCATGAAAGGAATGCTGTGGACAATATTTTTAATTATTTGTGCTATGGTATTTGGTGGTATTATGGATGCTATTGGAGCTTTAGCCAGAATCACGAAATCTCTGCTTAGTTTAGCAACTTCTGTTTTTGGTTTGTTTTTTAGCACTTTTGTTAGTTGCTTAGGTTTAAATGCTATAGCTTCAGATCAATACTTGGCAATTGTTATACCTGGAAAAATGTTTAAGAAAGCTTATGAAGATAAAGGACTTGCCCCCGAAAATTTAAGTAGAACTTTAGAAGATACAGGTACAGTAACTTCTGTACTAATTCCTTGGAATACTTGTGGAGCCTATCAATCTAATGTTTTAGGAGTAAGTGTGGGAGAATATTTCGTTTATGCAATGTTTAATTATTTAAGCCCATTCATGACTCTAATTTTTGCTGGCTTCAATATTAAGATAAGGCAACTTACAGGGAAACTTCAATAAAAATTTGCAACTCTCTCATCGATTAGTCGTCTTTAAGGTATTCAACCTATATCTACTACTATGAAAAGAGTATTACTATGTGTTGTATTTGTCTTTTTAGCCTATACCTCTCACGCAAAAGAAATTATAAAACCCAATGTAACTTATGGTAATTTAATCTGCGAAGATCTTGATACAGATTTAAATTTTGTTATACATGCAATAGATAATTCGATACCGCCTGAGTTTATAACTTTTAAAGAGAAATATGGCGTTGGATTTATAAAAGAAAATTGTGTTATTGATCCTTTATCTTTTAAAAAAGCAACCGAAAACAACCAAAAGGTGGCTAGATATTTAACCCAAAAGTATGGTAGTATTTGGATAAAAGACCTGCCTGCTAAACCACTTGGTGTTAAGTTAAATAAAGAAATTCCAGACTAACCCAAAACGTATTACAAAATCTCGGTATGGATATGTAGGTGCAACGTAATAATCGTTGGTACTATCTATATTAGAATTAAAATGTTCTATCTTAAAGAAAAGCCTCGTACGTTGTATTTGGGCATTTATAAAAAAGTCAAATACTGGATATCCTCCAATTTCTTGATTATTTTGTAAGTGAAATTCTGACAAAATAGGATTATAAGCATTGGCAAAATATTTAGTAAAATATTTAAAAGTAACACCAGTTTGTAAATAAAGAGGATCTCCTTTAAATAAATGATCAGTGAAGTACAAACTATTTCTAGTTACAAATTCTGGAACTCTAAAGATAGCAGAGCCATTGGTAACTTTTTGATACATAATAGTATTATCAAAACCAAACTTACCAATTTTTAGGTCTTTAGAAACTTTAATTTTTAAATAGTTAATGGTCTCTGTGGTCTGTTGTGGCGATGTTTGCCCATCACCAATTGCTTCACCAAAATAGGTGTAGTTATCGAGTTGTGTTATTTGTGCACTTGCATTTAACAATGTGTTAGATTGTAGATCAAATAATAAACTCCTCGTAATTTCATTTCTAAAATTTTCTTGCCAATTATAGGCTAAATAAGTACTTTGATTTAATAAAAAGTTAAAGTTAGGTGCTCTATTATTATTTAGTAAAGTGGCTTTAAATGAGAATAAACTATCTTGATCGTAGCTTGCGGTAGCTCTAAAATTATTACCTGTTAGATCACCACTTACAATAGTTGAAACTTCGGCATCGATATTAAATTTCTTTAACTTAGTTTTCCATTCACCACCAATAGCTATTGTATTTCCATTAAGCTCAGCAGGAATATCTTGATTATTTACTCTGGTAACACTTGTATAGCCATGATTATAATCATAATAATTAGCTTTAAATTTTATCTCGCCTAAAACAATAGGAGCTTTTAAAGCTAAATATGCCTGCGTATTCAAAGTAGTATTACGTAACTTATCATCAATAACAGTGTTAAACGAATCACCAAATCCTGATGTGAATGCCATGCCTTGTCTAAAATCATAATGCTTACGTTCGTAATTGACAATGTTACCTACTTTTAAATAAGATTTCGTGTTATTTAAAGAATCTTTACGTTGCCATATCTTATAATCATGTTCTAGAAAATAGCGATTACCACGTAATACATTATCTGCATCATTAAAATTTGTGGCTAAACGTGCACGGTCATCAAAATTTTCATCGTCAGCTTCAAAACTAACAATAGATTCATTTGTTAATCCACCATTTTCTTCGTTGGTAAGATCTTGAGCAACTATGTGTCCTCTTATGTTATAAGCATTATTTTTAGTACGATAGTTAGCTGTAATTCTCATGTTACCATGGCTACTCAAGGCGGTACGATATTTTCCTAATGAGCGTAATCCTTTATAAGCCATAGAAAAATTTAATCTTTTAGAAGTGTTAAAAGTAAATAAGGCATCTAATACCTGTCCTTGTTCAAGGCCGGTACGAAACATAAGCTCGGTAGTTGGTGTTGCTACGCGATAGTAATTTACGTCTTCAACTTCATAAAAGTTAAAATGCTTTGCGCTAGCACCCATTTTTGGATATAAAGAAATAGATTCAAAATCATATCCTAAAGAGTTAAAGGTTTGTCCTTGATTATGAAAGGGTAATAATTGAAAATCATCTTTTCTAATGTAATTAAATCGATGATATTTTCGCATAGATAAGGTGGTATCTACATAGGTTGTGTCGTACTTATAGTGTATAATCTTGTAATCCTTATAGGTAGTTTTACCAGAGAGTTTTATCTTTTGTTCTTTCAGATTTTTAATAGAATCTTGAAAGTTTGTTAGATTACCAGAATCTCTCTGACCTATAGGTCTTATCTGAGAAAAAATTAGGGTTGAGGTTAGCAAAAAAAGAAATACGAAAAATATCTTTTGCATAGGTTTATTACTAATAGGCGCAAAGGTACATTATTTGAATCAAAAAGTTTTGCCAAAAATATAAATGTGGTGTTAACATTTAGTACTATTTTTGATTAGTATGTTACTACAAAATTATTCAGGTTTCACTCTTGAAGCGGGTACCGATGAAGCTGGCAGGGGTTGTCTCGCTGGACCTGTAGTGGCTGCGGCTGTAATATTGCCACAGAATTTTAAGCATCCTTATTTAAATGATTCAAAACAACTTACTGAAAAGCAACGTATAACACTGCGTCCTTTTATAGAAGAAAATGCTTTAGCGTATGCGGTGAACTTTGTTTATCAAGAAGAAGTAGATAGTGTAAATATTTTAAATGCGTCTATTACAGCAATGCATCGTTCTATTAATACATTAAATATAAAACCAGAATTTATTATTGTTGATGGTAATAAATTTAAAAAGTATCAAGAAATTCCGCATAAAACAATTATTAAGGGAGATGGTAAATATTTAAGTATAGCGGCAGCTTCTGTTCTTGCCAAAACGTACCGCGATCAATATATGCAAGAACTTCATAATGATTTTCCGAAATATAATTGGAAACAAAACAAAGGCTATCCAACGAAGCAGCATAGAAATGCTATTAGAGAATTCGGAATTACTGAGCATCATAGAAAATCATTTAAACTCCTCCCAGAGCAATTGGCTTTTGATTTTAAATAAAAACCAGGAGTTTTCCTTTTGAAAATCAGGGTTTTTCCTGACAAATTAAGATAATGGTAGTTGTAAGATAAGTTTGGTGCCAAGAGCATTATCATCATTATCAACCAAATCTTTATAGGTGAGTAAAAAACTATTCTGAAAATCTTTCACATAATTTTCTAAGCGCTCTTTGGTTAAATTAATACCTATAGATTTTCGATTGATTACCTTTTTTGCCTTTATTTTAGCAGATTCTTTTCTACCAATGCCATTATCTTCAATTTCAATTTCAATAAATTGCTTATTAGGTTGTCTAATATTAATGGTAACTTTCTTAGTTCCTTTTTTTGAAGATAACCCATGCCAGATTGCATTCTCTAAAAAAGGTTGTAATAGCAAAGGAGGTACTTTTATAGTGTCTAAGTTTATAGATGGATCTACTGTTGTTTCATGTTGAATTTCATTAGAAAAGCGTATATTTTCTATACTCATATATAAATCCATGGTTTCTAATTCTTCTGCTAAGGAAGTTTCTTTAACTTTAGAAGCTTCTAAAATTTTTCTAATCAGCTTTGAAAATTTATTGAGGTAGTGTACGGCGTTTTTTTGTTCGTTATTGATAATGTACAGTTTAATAGAATTGAGCGCATTAAAAATAAAATGTGGATTCATTTGAATACGCAACAACTCTTGCTCAAGTGTTAAAATACGTTTATCGTTATTATTTAGTCGTTGTCTGTATAGTAAATATAGAATTGTCCCTAATAGAAATAATGATATGAGACTGGTAAGCCAAATAGTTTTATTACGCCTTAAGCTTAACTGTGCAATTTCATTTTGCTTCGCCAACACTTCAATTTGATTGTTTTTCTTTTCACTATCGTATTTTATAATGAGATCGTTTACATATTGAATGTTTCTATCGCTTACAAGTTCCCTATCAATTTCATCAGCAAATTTGTAATACTTAAAACTGTTTTTATAATCACCTTGCGCTTCTGCTAATTCGTAAAGGTGTTTGTACGCTTCAACCGCAGTTGAAGGAACATTATATTTTTGAGCTAATGCTAACCCTTTTTGTAAATTTTTTTCAGCTTCTTCGTATCTCTTTATTTTAGTTAGCGCCCATCCTTTATTTATATATTCAGCTGATAAGTATTTTTTATTATTGAGCTCTACTGCTTCAGGTATATTTTCTTCAATGAGTTTGAGTGCTTCTTTAGGTTTGTCTTGTTTTATATAGATACGTGCGATACTACTTTTACAAATAATCCGACCAAGCGTATTACTAGGGTTATTTATTGCCAAAGATTCTTCATAATGTTCTAATGCTTCATCTAGTTTACCCATTGCTTCTTTAGCAGATCCTATATTTTGATAATTAATGGCTAGACCATATGTATTATTAATACTTTTTTCTATTTCTTGCGACTTTTTTAATTGCTCAATACCAAGTTCATATTGCCTTAAAAGTATATATATGTTACCTATACTATTATAAGATACCGCAATGCTACGACGTAACCCTAAGTCTGGATTTTCTACTGTTTCAGCTAATGCTAAAGCCTCTTGATTATAATCTAATGCCGTTCTATTAGCATCTAATTTCCTATAATCTACGCCTAACATATTGAGGCTAAAAACGCGAAATTCTACACTCTTAGCTTTTTCAGCAACTTCGAGTGCTTCTTGATGGATTTTTATAGCTTTATTATATTCTGAATAGTTTCGATATCTAGTACCTAAAATATTTAATGCGTATGTTTTACCTACTAAATAGTCAGCTTCTCCAAATCTTTTGATAATATGTTTAAGCTTTGTAGTGTCTCTTTTATAATATCGAATAATATCATTGATTTCTTTATAGGTTGCGGGTCTAAATTTTAAGATACTATCAATGCTATCATCAACCGTATATTTCTTTTTTTGGGCATAAATAGACCCTTGAAAAAACATAATAACCAATATGAAACAAAGAAGTTTTTTCATTTTATATTTTTAAACCTTCCCTAAAAAATCTGATTTTCGCTGCCTAGATACCGGAATATTTTTTCCATTTTCGAGTACAACATATCCGTCAGTTTTTAAATATTCTTTTATCTTATTTAAATTTATAATGTACGAATTGTGAACTCTAAAAAAACCATCATCAGGTAGCATTTCACCTACCTCCTTTAGTTTTTTTGTGAGTAATATACTCTTACCATTTTGTAAGAAGAGTGTAGCATAATTACCATCAGACTCAGCATAGATAATATCATTGGGTTCTAAAAAAACTAATTTACCATCAGTATTAATAGTGATTTTTTTATGCGTTAGCTTATTATTAAAATTCAATAATATACGTTCAAATTTATCTGCATCAATGATACGTGAGTTGTATTTCTTTATTTTGTCTATAGTTTCTTTTAAATCATCAGAATCTATAGGTTTTAGTAAATAATCAATAGCCTCTTTTTTGAGAGCCTTAATTGCATACTCGTTATATGCTGTGGTAATTACGACGGCAAAATCTTTATTATTAATTTTTTCTAAAAATTGAAAACCATCCATTGTAGGCATTTCAACATCCAAAAAAAGACAATCAATAGTAGTATTGTTTATATAATCAAAAGCTTTATCGGGTTCTGTAAATGTTGCTATTACTTCAATATCTTTACTAAAATTGCTTAGTTCCCAAGAAAGCCCTTGTATGGCTTTGGGTTCATCATCGATAATAACTGCTTTTAGCATTTCAATAGTCTTTATATCAAATTTAACTTATTGTAAGGTAATTTTAATAGAATCATGTATGCATTGTACTAATTTAAGTATAAATGGTCATTTATCATGATTTCATATTAAGCGGTTGAAAATTATACAATATTTCATACCATTTATACAAACTTACTTTGTGTAACCGATGTTTGTATAGATATTTGTTCAACAATTACGAAAGCTATGAAAATGTAATTGCTGTGAAAGAGTTATGTATTGTTATGAGAAAGAAAAAGAACTACAAACCCTCTCCCCTTTAAAAGCAGAGGGTTTTCTTTTATTTTAACTTTATTATGGAATGATATAATAATCTTTGTAGCCTTAGCTTTAATTAAAAATATGCTATGAAAAAATGTCTTTTTTATTTTTTGCTATTATTTTTTATTGCATTTATTGGTTATAGTCAAACCAATTGCAGTAAATATTATCCGCTAACAGATGGTCGAACTTTTGAAATTCAAATTTTTGATAAAAAAGATAAACTCAGCGGAACTACTAAATATCAGGTTAAAAATGTAACGGCTAATGCTGCGATAATGAGTGCTGCTTTTTATGATAAAAAGAATAAAGAAGTATTTACATCTGAATATGAAGTACTTTGTAAAGATGATGGAATTTCTATTGATTTTAAATCGTTAATGAATGGCGATTTTATGAAACAATATAAAGACATGGAAATAGATATGACAGGCACAAATCTAGATATACCTAATAATCTCGAAACTGGTCAAATGCTACCAGATGCAAATATGAATGCAGTTATTAATATGGCACCTATGAAAATGAAAATGGATATTAACATGGTGAATCGTAAAGTAGAAGCTAAAGAAACTATTACAACACCTGCTGGTACTTTTGATTGTGTGGTAATTTCTCATACTACCGAATTTAAAATGGGAATGAAACGTACAGGAACATCAAAACAATGGTTAGCAGAAGGCGTTGGTCTCGTAAAATCTGAAGATTATAACAAGAAAGGAAACCGTATTAGTTATTCAATCCTCTCTAAAATAGATTAAAAACCTTATGCTAAATAAACAATCTAGTTTTCCGAGGAGTTTTCCTCGGTTTTTTTATGTTATAATCTTTTCAATAAAAGTACCTTTGCAGCTTTAAAATTTGATAAAATGATCAAACGAAATAAAGCTATAATCTCTAAATGTATCATCCATAAAGTTGGTAATAAGTTTAATGAAGCAACTACTATTTTTTCAGAAAATGTAATTACATTTGATGAAGAAAGTTATAACAACATGGTACCTTTCTTATTGAAGCCATTTGTTACCACTACCGAAGCGTATCGCTTTAATCATCATGCCGACATCAATTTAAATGAGCTTAACAGCTATTCTAAACAAGTATTTGAAGATCATAATCGTTTTGTTGAGGTTTCAAAAAATATTGTTAACCATTTATATGAACAATCGAATTCGGCTCAAATAAAAACTGGAGATGTAATCGTTGCTTTATTTGAAGATATTGAATATAGAGAAGCCTCAACGCAAGCGCTAGGTATCTTCAAAATAGAGAATAAGGTAGATTTTTTTCAAACCTATATGGAAGAAAAGAGCTTTGATGTATTTGTGCAAAAAGGAATCAGTACCAAAAAATTAGACAAAGGTTGTCTTATTTTAAATTCTTCTGATGACGACGGTAATACTGTTTTATCTGTTGATAATAATAATTATGATGCACAATATTGGATTCAGAACTTTTTAAATATAAAATATGCGAATGATACCAATCGTCAAACACAGGTGTATCTAGAGATGTGTAAAGATTTCTCTGAAGAAATTGTAAAAGAAGAATTAGGGAATCAAATGCAGGGTCAATTCTTAGCAAGAACAGTCGATTTTTTTAAGGAGAATGAGCTTGTAAATGTACATGATTTTAGAGACTCTGTTTTTGATGAAGAGCAACATAAAGGATGGTTTGATGATTATAAAAGTAGATTTCAAGAAGATAGAAACTTAGTCGTTTTTAATCAGTTTCCTGTTTCCGAAGCAGTGCTGAAGAAAGAAAAGCGGAAGTTTAAAACAGAAATCAAATTAGATACTAATATTCAGATAAAGTTAGATGTAGATGCCCCAGATGCAGCTGAAGAATATCTAGAACGTGGTTACGATGAAGCTAAAAAAATGAAATACTACAAAGTATATTATAACGAAGAAGATTAAAGTTTAATAATTAACTTGAGTTCGATATAACTAAAAGGTAAATAGAGCTCATTAGTACCTATAAGATTATGTTTTTAAAGAAGGCTTATTATTTTTAAAGTTGTATGCTATTAAGGCAGAAAAGATATTGTTAAAATAGTTGGTCACAGGTTACATTTTGATGTCTGGTATACTCGACCTGACATATGTTTTTGAGTTGATCGAAAATAGTTTCAACAATGGCTCTTTTTCTTAAGCTCTATCCTACGGTTATAGAAGACCAAATTTGTGAAATAAGAAGTCTGCTTAGATACATAATCAAGATAAAAGTCTTTGAAAGTTTTATAGTCTGATACATGAAAAAGAATTTGAACGGGCATTACCTCAAATAGACTCATTTTTGAGGTTCTAATTCGTTTTTTACCATTAACCAATAGACTTTTTACCAGAAAGGAACGAGTTCTATACAAAACATCCTCAATTGAATAGAAAATTTCAGTAATTTTAGATGAAGGAATTCCAAGCGGAATAGCTAGTTAAATAATTAAAATTCAATACTCTAATTTATTGAGTAGTCTGCTTTTTTTTGCACATAATTAAACCTTTAAAAAAAGCTTAGTCTTAGAAGAGTTATATAAATAATAATGTAGTGATCGTTTTACAAAAAGGCTCCTAGTAAATTAGGGGTCTTTTTTATCTACTCTTAATCACGCATAATTTTATGAGTAAAAATAAAAATAGATTTTGATAAAATAATGATATGCTTCTTGCGTTTGAGGAAATATTAAAATTTAAAAACCCTAACATGACAAGAAAAAACCTATTACTATCAACCATTTTATTTTTAGGTCTTATAACTATCAATGCACAAAAAGTAGATCTAGATCGAGAGTATATAAAAGTAAAATATACCAATCTTCCAACAGAACCAATTCTTGATGAAAACTTCAGAACATATGCTATAAGTTCTAATAATTCTAGAGTAGCGAATGAAATTAAGATTTATGGTTTTGAAAAACTAAACAAAGAAGGAACTTTAAACGTTGATATCAACATTGGTAATATCATAGTTGATAATGTTGAAATCTCTAAAAGAGAAAAAGTAAATAAAGATAAAGATGGTAATGTAACAAGTACCGAAAGATATTATACTCCGGTAATTACCTATTCTACAAGAGGCTCTTATAAAATTCAAAACTCTCAAGGAGAACCACTTTCTTATGCCTTAGGAAGTTCAAAGAATACCTATAAGGGTAATGAGTATAATTCATATACGAAAGCTGCAAGTTATTACAAGAATAATTCTATAAACTTAAAAGATAAGTTTAGAAATGAGTTTATTAATAATGCTATTTATAGAATTAATAAAAACTTAAATAAATTATATGGTTATGAACCTTATACATACAATGAATTATTTTGGATTTTAGATTCAAAAAAGAATAATGATTACGATGGTCACAAAAAAGCTTTAGCCGATATAAAAGAAGTATTAGGTAAAATTTCTCATGATGAATCTTTAGATGCAATAAAGCCGAATTTACAACCTATTGTAGATTATTTTATGAGTGTCGTACCTAAGTACCCTGAAGATAAAAAGAAACATCGTAAAATGAAGTATGCTAGTTATTATAATATTGGTCGTTTATACTATCATTTTGATATGCCAGACAAAGCTATTGAGTTCGCAAACAAAGTAATTGAAAACGATTATGATAAGAGTGATGGTAAAAAGCTACTAAAAGAAAGTAATCGTTTAAAAGAATTATTTACAATCAATAAATTGAATTCACGTCATTTTCCAGTTGAAACTGTTGATAATTCAGATGCGCTTGAGGTAGCTGAAACACAAGTAGCAGCAGTTCCAGAAAAAGAAGTTGCTAAAGATAAATTTATTGAAACAGTGTTTACTAAGGCTGATGGTACAACAGTTGAAGGTAAGATTACCTTAAAACTTACAAATGATGTTGACATGTCTTCTTTAGATCTTACAAACTATTTTAAGAATGCTGTGAAGATTATGACTTTAACGGATGATGATGAGGTTAAATCTAAAAACTATTTTGCAAAAGAGAATGTTTCTTTTGTAGCAAATGGTAGAAAATATGAAGCAGTAAAATTTAAGCCAAATTCTGAAACAGAGTCACAAGGTAACGTTGTGAGTTTAGATGGTGCTAAATACCATTTCGTAAGGGTATTACACAAATCAGACAAACTAGGCTTGTATAAATATAAAAAAGAACTTGTATTTAAAAAAGCAGGTGACAAGAAAGGTCAATCTACATCATCACTAGCCTATTCTATAGGCTTTAAAAAGAAATTAGCGAAGCTAGTTGCTGATTGCCCTGAATTAGCACAATTAGCTAAAGACGGTTCTTTTTCGAATACAGAAGAAAGTTTAGTAGCTTTTGTACAAGAATATAATGACTCTTGTGGTAACGGAACGAAATAGAACTTATGAAGACATAAATATAAGAAGCCAGCTTTAAGCTGGTTTTTTCTTTAACAGTACCTTAAGAAATATTTCGCTAACATTTGTTAATTTTGTATTGTAACTTTTTTATTAAAGTTGAGACTTACTATCAAATAAATTTATACACATGATTAAAAAACTAACTCAAGTACTACTTGTGTTATTTATGGTCGGTTTTACAACTGATGTAGTAGCGCAAAAAAAATCAAAAAAGAAAAATAAGAGAGGAAAAACAGAAGCAACCGCTCCGAAACCTAAACCGAAAAAAGGAGCAATTCAACCTTACAGTAAGGTGGTGACTAAAGATGCAAAGACCGATGAAGGTTTATTTAAGGTGCATCAAATAGATGATAAATTCTTGTACGAAATTCCTGATTCACTTTTAGAACGTGAAATGTTGATGGTAACCCGTATCGCTAAAACCGCTTCAGGCATCGGTTTTGGAGGAGGAAAAGCGAATACACAGGTACTCCGTTGGCAGAAAAAAGGAAAGAAAATAGTACTAAGGGTAGTGTCGCACCAAGTGGTGGCTGCAGATTCCTTACCAGTTCATGAAGCGGTTGTTAATTCAAACTTCGAACCTGTATTATATACATTTCCTATTAAAGCATTTAGTAAGGATTCTACAGCAACAGTAATAGATGTAACAGATTTATTCAATAAAGATGTAAAGGCATTAGGTATGCCTGATTTTAGAAGGAAACAGTATAAAATTTCCAGGCTTGATGCTAATAAATCTTTTATAGAAAGTGTAAAAAGTTATCCGTTAAACATCGAAGCACGTCATGTTAAAACATATGCTGCGGGTGCACCTCCATCAAACGGAAGCACGGGTACAGTATCGGTAGAAATGAATAATTCTATGATATTATTGCCTAAAGAACCTATGAAACGCAGAATGTTTGATGAACGCGTAGGATGGTTCGCCAGAGGACAAGCTGATTATGGAGATAAAGCACAAAAAACAAAAACGATTCGCTTTTTAGATCGATGGCGTCTAGAAGTTAAAGATGAAGATATTGCGAAGTTTAAAAGAGGAGAATTAGTAGAACCTAAAAAGCAAATTGTCTATTATATAGATAGAGCGACTCCTAAAAAGTGGCGTAAATATATCAAACAAGGTATTGAAGATTGGCAAGTAGCTTTTGAAGAGGCAGGGTTTAAAAATGCCATTATTGCTAAAGATCCACCTACAAAAGAAGAAGATCCTGAATGGAGCCCTGAAGACGTTCGGTATTCAGTAGTACGTTATCTAGCATCACCCATACCGAATGCAAACGGCCCTCACGTTAGCGATCCTAGATCTGGTGAAATTTTAGAATCAGATATTAACTGGTATCATAACGTAATGTTGTTATTACGTAATTGGTTCTTTGTACAAACGGCAGCGATTAATCCAGAGGCACAAACCTTAGAATTTAAAGATGAGGTTATGGGGCGTTTAATTCGATTTGTTTCTGCACATGAAGTTGGGCATACCATTGGGTTACCACATAATATGGGAAGTAGTGTTGCGTATCCAGTCGATTCATTACGTTCAGCTTCATTTACACAAAAATATGGTACGGCACCTTCCATTATGGATTATGCACGTTTTAATTATGTAGCACAACCAGGCGATCAAGGAGTTGCTTTAATGCCAAATATTGGTGTGTATGATAAACATGCGATTCGTTGGGGATATCGTCCTATTTTAGACGCTAAGACGGCTGAAGACGAAAAGAAAACTTTAGATAAATGGATTACCGATCATGCAGGTGATCCGATGTATCGATTTGGCCATCAGCAAGTATTTAGTGTTGTAGATCCGAGTTCGCAAACAGAAGATTTAGGTGATGATGCAGTAAAAGCAAGTACCTATGGTATAGCAAACCTAAAACGTATTGTACCGAACCTCGAAAAGTGGACTACCAAAGACGGCGAAACATATGATGATCTAAAAACCATGCACGGACAAGTAATGGGGCAGTTTAACCGTTACATGGGTCATGTATCTAATAATATTGGTGGTGTCTATGAATATTATAAAACTGCAGATCAAGATGGTGCTGTATATACCCATGTTGCTAAAGATAAGCAACGCAAAGCATTGCAATTTGTAAATAAGGAATTGTTCAATACACCTATGTGGATGTTAGATAAAAACATCATTGGTAAAACTGAATACGCAGGTACTGTTGAGCGTATGAGAGGATTACAAGTAAGAACCCTCAATAATATTTTAGATTTTGGAAGAATGTCTAGAATGATTGAAAATGAGACATTGAATGGCTCGAATGCGTACACCTTGATTTCGATGATGAATGATCTACGAAAAGGCGTTTGGGGTGAATTACGAACAGGCAGAAAAATAGATACTTATAAAAGAAATTTACAAAAGGCGTATGTAGATAGATTAAAATATCTAATGACGACTGAAAAGCAAAATATACCTAACTTTAATAGTCCTTATTTTAAGCCTACGAGAGTGAATATAAGTCAGTCGGATATTCGTTCAATTGCCAGAGCAGAATTAGAGACTTTAAAAAGAGATGTTAGGGCTTCTATTAGTCTTACTAGAGATAGAATGAGTAGGTATCACTTACAAGATGTTCTTGAGAGAATTGATTTGATTTTAGACCCTAAATAATTATAATCTTTTAAAGATTAAAAGCCTCATCACCTCGATGAGGTTTTTTAATTTAGTTTGTTTCTTAACGAATTTTCCTCGAACTTCGCTATATCAGTCGATATAGGTAACTTGTACTAAGCGCTGCGATGGTATTAAAACGGAACCGTATCTTTACGATAAGCGAACTAACTAAAAAATGAAAACAACTCAACAGATAGCAAAGCATTTTAGAGAAGTACATTTTGGTAAAAACTGGACCTGGTCTTTTTTAAAAGAACATCTCGAAGATATTACCTGGCAAGAAGCAACTACTCAAATAAATTCGTTTAATACCATCGCAGCGCTTACCTTTCATATACATTATTTTATTGCAGCCGCCATAAGAGTATTAGAAGGAAAAGAACTGAATGCACATGATAAATTTAGTTTTGATGTTCCTGAGATTGCATCAAAAGAAGATTGGGAAAACATACTTAATAAGGTATGGCAAGATGGTGAACGATTTGCTACTTTGGTTGAGCAATTATCTGAAGAAAAACTTTGGGAGACCTTTGTCGAAGAAAAATATGGAAACTATTATAGAAACTTACAAGGCACTGTTGAGCATACGCATTATCATCTCGGTCAAATCGTAATCCTTAAGAAACTGATTAGAGAAAAAGAGTTATTTTAATTTAAATTGCATTAGTACGGGTAAATGATCTGAAGCATCTCCGAACTCTTGTAATACTCTTCCATCAACATATTCAATGTAATTTTTGGTATAAAAGATATAATCAATACGTTCAAACAGATCTTTAGTGTCATACGTATTAATAATATTGTTTTTATCAAAAGCAGCATTACCAATTTCAGGTGTATTAAGTAATTTTTGAATTACTGCATTTTTATTACGTGCTTCACTATTAAAATCACCTAGTAAGATTGTAGGATAATCTAAAGCATATTTATTAAATAAATCAACTACATATTCAAATTGTTTTTTTCGTGTAGGTTTGTCAAAAGCTTCTAAATGAACATTAATTACGATTATTTCTTTATTATTTAGTGTTACTTTTACCAGTTGCGCTAAGCGTTCTAAATAGAGAGCATCTCTATAAAATGGAGCATCTTGTACACGGTCTAACACAATGCGTTTATGATCTTTTAACCGATATTTACTTAAAATAGATTGCCCAGAAAGCATCTTGCCAAAATGCATGGTTGGAGGCCAATACGGAAATGGTACATAGGTTTCATCCCAATTCACGGCTTCTGCAATGTACTTATACCCAATAGCAGCAATTTCATTTTGTTGATTCACTTCATATGACCTCGCAGATTGGTAATCTATTTCTTGAAATGCAATAATATCCGCATTAATCGAATCAAATAAATACATTACTCTTTTTAAATTAGTATCAAATAATGATTTTGGTTTTTCAACAGCTTTATTATTTGTCATTCCGCTGAGGTAACCAATATTATAGGTAATAATATTATAGGTAGAATCTGTATTTACAGTATCAAACTGCTCATTTGTAATGAGTTTTTCATATTCTTTTTCTGAAAAATTTGGTGAAGAAGCCCATAAAAAAAATAATACCGAAAAGATGATAAGTGCTACTATAAGCACACTAGTAAGTCGAATCAATTTTTTCATGGTGACGAATATATCATTTTTACATTAAAAAAATTGCAATTAAATTGTTGATATTTAAATTCTTTTTATCTTTGCAGCCCAAAACTTAAAAAACAAATACATAGACGACATGAAAGGAGGGATCAAAATATGCTAATAATTCCAGTAAAAGATGGTGAGAATATTGATAGAGCGTTAAAACGTTTTAAACGTAAGTTTCAAAGTACACAAACAATGAAACAGTTACGTGAACGTAAGCATTTTACAAAACCTTCTGTGTTAAAGCGTAAGCAAATTCAAAAAGCAGAATACGTTCAAGGTATTAGATCAAAAGAAGAGTTATAGATTTCTAAAACACTAGAAACTTAAAATTTACCGTTAGTAAATAACAAAGACAATTTGTAGTTTTGTTTGCTAACGGTTTTTTTATGCCTATTAAAAAATTTACTGAGTATTTGTCGCTAGAAAAAAAGTATTCACCTCATACTGTAAAAGCTTATGAAGATGATCTGTTGGCATTTCAAGTTTTTTGTAAATCTACCTTTGATAATGATGTCGTTATAAATATCAATTACTCACAAATTCGCTCTTGGATTGTTTTCTTGGTTGATCAAGAGATTACAAATAGAACTATTAATAGAAAAATTAGTTCATTAAAGGCGTTCTACAAATTTTTATTAAAAACTAAAACTATTGCAGAAAACCCATTAGCAAAGCATAGGGCATTAAAGGTTGCCAAAAAAATGCATGTACCCTTTTCTCAAGATGAAATGCGTTTGGTTATCGAAGGTTTGGTAAATGATAATGATTTCGAATCGATAAGAAATCGACTTATTGTAGAGTTATTTTACTCAACAGGCATGCGGCGTTCTGAACTTATAAATCTTAAAATTTCAGATATAGATTTGCAGCAAGAAGTGATTAAGATATTAGGGAAACGTAATAAAGAACGTTACGTTCCTTTGTTGAAATCTATTAAAGAAACAGTGACTTTGTACTTAGATTTTCGAAAGGAATATTTTACAGATAACAATGTCTTATTCATTACTAAAAAAGGAAACAAAATCTATGGAACACTTGTATATCGAGTAATAAATAACTACTTTAGTAAAGTTTCTTCGAAAGTAAAGAAAAGTCCACATATTATAAGGCATTCCTTTGCAACGCATCTATTAAATGAAGGAGCAGATTTAAATTCTGTAAAAGAATTGTTGGGTCATTCGAGCTTAGCTTCAACGCAAGTATATACGAGTAGCAGCTTGAATGAATTAAAGAAAGTGTATAACCGAGCGCATCCGAGAAGCTCAAAAACCTAACGTTTATGAAAGTACATATTCAATCAGTAAATTTTAATGTTGACAGAAAGTTGGTAAACTTTATAGAAGATAAGGTTAATAACTTAGAGAAATACTATGATAAAATTATTGGATCTGATGTTTATTTAAAAGTTGAAAACACGAGTGAAAAAGAAAATAAGATTGCTGAAATTAAAATAAATATTCCTGGTGGAGAACTCATGGTGAAAAAACAATGTAGAACGTTTGAAGAATGTGTTGATTTAGCTGCAGATTCATTGCGAAGACAGCTTAATAAAAGAAAAGAAAAACAGCGCGCCCATCATTTATAAAAATTCTCAAAAATAAATTCAAAAAGTTTTGTAGAAAAAAGAAAACTTTATACATTTGCAAACCGTTAGAAAAAGCGGTTTGTTTTTTTATGCAAAAAAATGAACAAATAAGCCGATATAGCTCAGCTGGCTAGAGCAGCTGATTTGTAATCAGCAGGTCGTGGGTTCGAGTCCCTCTATCGGCTCAAAAATATAAGTTCTTTGAATAAAAATAATGTTGGGGAGATACCAAAGCGGCCAACTGGGGCGGACTGTAACTCCGCTGTCTTTCGACTTCGTAGGTTCGAATCCTGCTCTCCCCACATAGTTTTAAATTGATAAAGTGGTAAAAACTTGTTTTTATAAACTTTTTGAGATTTAAAATTAATGTTCGGGGTACCCGAATAGGATCATCGAACGAAGTGAGATAATCCAAGCATTATTTAACGGAAATTATCAACTCAGAAATTTTAAATTTTCTGATAAAATGCGAGAGTAGCTCAGTTGGTAGAGCGTCAGCCTTCCAAGCTGAATGTCGCCGGTTCGAACCCGGTCTCTCGCTCAATAAGGTTCATTGAAAATCAAAAATGAAAATTTTGTGTAAGATTTTCATTTTTAAAGAAAAGTGCAGGTGTGAGAAGCTTGTGCTGAGCGTAGCCGAAGTGAACCCGGTCTCTCGCTCTAAAATTTCTGCGAAGGCAGAAATCTTTTCCTGTAAAAGAGACTAAAAACTTTACGCCGGTGTAGCTCAGGGGTAGAGCGTTTCCTTGGTAAGGAAGAGGCCACGGGTTCAAATCCCGTCATTGGCTCAAAACAAACAAAAGATTAATACTAAATATATATAACTAAGATTTAAATTAAATAATCATGGCAAAAGAAACTTTTGATCGTTCCAAACCACACTTAAATATTGGTACTATTGGACACGTTGATCACGGTAAAACTACGTTAACTGCTGCTATTACTACTGTATTAGCAAATGCTGGTTTATCAGAGAAGAGAGATTTTGATTCTATTGATAATGCTCCAGAAGAAAAAGAAAGAGGTATTACTATTAATACATCACACGTAGAATACCAAACTGCTAACCGTCACTATGCACACGTTGACTGTCCTGGTCACGCGGATTATGTAAAGAACATGGTAACGGGTGCTGCTCAAATGGATGGTGCTATTTTAGTAGTTGCTGCTACTGATGGACCAATGCCACAAACGAGAGAGCATATCTTATTAGGTCGTCAAGTAGGTATACCACGTATGGTTGTTTTCTTAAACAAGTGTGATATGGTTGATGATGAAGAATTACTTGAATTAGTAGATATGGAAGTAAGAGAATTACTTTCTTTCTATGAGTATGATGGTGATAACGGTCCTGTAGTTCAAGGTTCTGCTTTAGGTGCACTTAATGGTGAGCAAAAATGGGTAGATACCGTTATGGAATTAATGGAAGCTGTTGATTCTTGGATCGAAGAACCAGTACGTGAGGTTGAAAAAGATTTCTTAATGCCAATCGAAGATGTATTCTCAATTACAGGTCGTGGTACTGTAGCAACTGGTCGTATTGAGACTGGTGTTGCTAACACAGGTGATGCTGTAGATATTATTGGTATGGGAGCTGAAAAATTAACATCTACTATTACAGGTGTTGAGATGTTCCGTAAGATATTAGACAGAGGTGAAGCTGGAGATAATGTAGGTATCTTATTAAGAGGTATTGAAAAGACTGATATCAAAAGAGGTATGGTAATCTGTAAGCCAGGTTCTGTAACTCCACATGATAAATTCAAGGCAGAGGTTTATATCCTTAAAAAAGAAGAAGGTGGTCGTCACACACCATTCCATAATAACTACCGTCCACAGTTCTACGTAAGAACTACAGATGTAACAGGTACAATTAACTTACCTGATGGAGTAGAAATGGTAATGCCAGGTGATAACCTTACAATTACAGTTGATTTACACCAACCAATCGCAATGAATGTTGGTTTACGTTTCGCTATCCGTGAAGGTGGTAGAACGGTAGGTGCGGGTCAGGTTACTGAAATTTTATAAGACACACCTAGTTTTTAGTTAGATATATTATAGATAGGTGCTTCTTTGAAAAGAGAAGCACCTTATATTCTATACGGGTGTAAGCTAATTTTGATTTTTTTCAAAGTAAAGTTAAAACCCAAATACGGGTTTAGCTCAGTTGGTAGAGCACTGGTCTCCAAAACCAGGTGTCGGGAGTTCGAGTCTCTCAACCCGTGCTAATAAATTTGGAAATACGTTTTCCATACAAAAAAAGTAAAATGAGTATTGTAAACTATATAAAAGATTCTTTTAAAGAATTGAACACACAAGTAAGTTGGATTCCGATGTCGGAAGCACAGAAATCTACGGTGGTAGTAGCGGTGTTTTCAGTATTGTTTGCACTTGCTGTATTTGCTGTAGATAAGGTTTTTCAATTAGGCTTAGAGCAATATTTTAACCTATTTAAATAATAGATAATGGCTGATTCTGTGAAGAAATGGTATGTAGTTAGGGCTATAGGTGGTCAAGAAAATAAAGTAAAGACCTATATCGAAAACGAAGTAGCGCGCTTGGGTTTAAGTGACTATGTTGATCAGGTATTAGTGCCTACAGAAAAAGTTATTCAAATTCGTAACGGTAAGAAAATAAACAAAGAGCGTGTTTATTTTCCTGGTTACATTATGGTAGAAGCAAATTTAAGTGGCGAACTACCACACGTTATTAAATCTGTAACTGGTGTTATTGGATTTTTAGGAGAAACAAAAGGTGGTGATCCTGTACCATTACGTAAGTCTGAGGTGAATAGAATGTTAGGTAAGGTAGATGAGTTAGCCGTGCAGAGTGATAATATAGCGATCCCTTACATAATAGGAGAAACAGTTAAGGTGATTGATGGTCCGTTTAATGGATTTGATGGTACCATAGAAAAAATAAATGAAGAAAAGCGTAAGCTTGAAGTAATGGTGAAGATTTTCGGAAGAAAAACACCATTAGAATTAAGTTATATGCAAGTAGAAAAAATTTCATAAATGTTACATATTTGAGATCACAATAGCTTCCAACATTTGTGAGATCATAACGCTAAAGTTTAAAAAATGGCAAAAGAAGTTAGTAAGGTTGTAAAATTACAAGTTCGTGGAGGTGCAGCTAATCCTTCGCCACCTGTTGGACCTGCTTTAGGTGCTGCCGGAGTTAACATCATGGAGTTCTGTAAGCAATTTAATGCGAGAACTCAAGATAAACAAGGTAAAGTTTTACCTGTAGCTATTACAGTTTATACAGACAAATCTTTTGATTTTGTTATTAAAACTCCACCAGCTGCAGTACAAATTTTAGAAGCAGCTAAAGTTAAAAAAGGTTCTGGTGAGCCTAACCGAAAGAAAGTTGCTACGGTAACTTGGGATCAGCTTCGTACGATTGCTGAAGACAAAATGCCCGATTTAAATGCATTTACTGTCGAGTCTGCAATGAAAATGATGGCTGGTACTGCTCGTTCAATGGGTATTAAAGTAAAAGGAAACGCACCTGTTTAAACTTTATAATTTTATAGAAAGATGGCAAAATTAACTAAAAAGCAAAAAGAAGCTAGAGCTAAAGTAGAGCCTAATAAGGCATATACTTTAACTGAGGCATCTGCTTTAGTCAAAGAGGTAACAAAAGTAAAGTTTGATGCATCTGTAGATTTAGCAATACGTTTAGGTGTAGATCCTAGAAAAGCTGATCAGATGGTACGTGGTGTAGTAACATTGCCGCACGGAACTGGTAAAGATGTTAAAGTATTAGCATTAGTTACTCCTGATAAAGAAGCAGAAGCTAAAGAAGCTGGAGCTGATTATGTAGGTTTAGATGAATACCTTCAAAAAATAAAAGGAGGATGGACAGATGTTGACGTTATTGTAACCATGCCAAGTATTATGGGTAAACTAGGTCCTTTAGGTAGAGTTTTAGGTCCTAGAGGTTTAATGCCAAACCCAAAAACTGGTACAGTAACAATGGACGTGGCTAAAGCAGTTAAAGATGTAAAAGGTGGTAAGATCGATTTTAAAGTTGATAAAACGGGTATCGTTCATGCTGCTGTAGGTAAATCATCTTTTGATGCAGATAAAATTGCAGGAAATGCTCAAGAATTATTATCAACAATAATAAAACTAAAGCCAAATACTGCAAAAGGAACATATATTAAAAGTATCTACATGTCTAGTACGATGAGTCCTGGTATTGAGATAGATGCAAAATCAGTTGTATAAGTAAGTTAAATTTTTTCAATTATGACTAGAGAAGAAAAATCACAAGTAATAGATAATTTAACGAGCCAATTAACTGATAATAGTACTATCTATCTAGCTGATATTTCAGGCTTAGATGCATTAAGTACTACTAATTTACGTAGAGCTTGTTTTAAAGCAAACGTTAAATTGGCGGTCGTTAAAAACACATTGCTTTCTAAAGCAATGGAAAAATCTGATAAAGATTTTGGTGAATTACCAGAAATATTAAAAGGAAATACTTCTTTAATGATTTCTGAAGTAAGTAATGCACCTGCGAAAGTTATTAAAGAATTCCGTAAAAAATCTAAAAAACCATTGCTTAAAGGAGCATATATTGAAGAATCAATTTATGTTGGTGATGAGCAGTTAGACACTTTAGTAAATATTAAATCTAAAGAAGAATTAATAGGTGAAATCATTGGATTATTACAATCACCAGCTAAGAATGTTATTTCAGCATTACAATCTGGAGGTGGTACATTATCTGGAATTTTAAAAACATTATCAGAAAAAGAGAATTAAACACACACAATAAACTTAGAATAATAAAAATTAAAACAAACTAAAATGGCAGAGTTAAAAGATTTCGCAGAACAATTGGTTAACTTAACTGTAAAAGAAGTTAATGAATTAGCAGATATTTTAAAAGAAGAATACGGTATAGAGCCTGCTGCTGCAGCTGTAGCTGTAGCCGGTCCTGCAGCTGGTGGTGATGCAGCTGGTGGTGGAGATGAGCAAACAGAATTTGATGTGATCTTAAAAGCAGCTGGTGGAGCTAAATTGGCTGTTGTAAAATTAGTTAAAGAATTAACTGGTTTAGGTCTTAAAGAAGCTAAAGGTATCGTAGATAGTGCACCTGCTCCTGTAAAAGAAGGTGTTTCTAAAGACGAAGCTGAAGGTCTTAAAAAATCTTTAGAAGAAGCTGGAGCTGAAGTTGAGCTTAAGTAAGCTCTTTTTAGCTTAAACAATTTAGGTTTAGGTCTTTCGGAATCAATCCCGAAATGACCTAAACCATTTTGCGTATATAATCGCTCATATATTTTCATAGGTTTTAACTTAAAATTTTCTCCATTGTCAACAACAAAAAGTACTGAAAGATTAAACTTCGCATCAGCCAAATTAACTACTGACTATCCTGATTTTCTTGATATTCAAATTAAGTCTTTCCAAGATTTCTTTCAATTAGAAACGAAGGCAGACGAAAGAGGTGATGAAGGTTTATTTAAAACATTCTCAGATAATTTTCCTATCACTGATACGAGAAACCAATTTGTATTAGAGTTTATAGATTATTTTGTTGATCCGCCAAGATATTCAATTCAAGAATGTATTGAACGTGGTTTAACATATAGTGTACCTTTAAAAGCTCGTTTAAAATTATACTGTACAGATCCAGAACATGAAGACTTTGAAACCATTGTACAAGATGTGTATTTAGGTGTTATTCCTTATATGACACACAGCGGTACATTTGTAATCAATGGTGCCGAGCGTGTAGTTGTTTCACAATTACATCGTTCTCCAGGAGTTTTCTTCGGTCAGTCATTTCACGCCAACGGAACAAAGTTATACTCAGCAAGAGTAATACCTTTTAAAGGTTCTTGGATTGAATTTGCTACTGATATCAATAGCGTAATGTACGCCTATATTGATAGAAAGAAAAAATTACCAGTAACTACATTGTTTAGAGCAATTGGATATGAGCGTGATAAAGATATTCTTGAAATATTTGATCTGGCTGATGAAGTAAAGGTTTCTAAAAGTGGTTTAAAAAAATACTTAGATCGCAAATTAGCGGCAAGAGTATTAAAAACATGGCATGAAGATTTTGTTGATGAAGATACAGGTGAAGTGGTATCTATAGAGCGTAATGAGATTATTTTAGATCGTGATACGATTCTTGAAAAAGAACATATAGAAGAGATTTTAGAATCTGGTGCAAAAACGATCTTGTTACACAAAGAAGATGATAATATGGGTGATTATGCGATCATTCATAATACGCTTCAGAAAGATCCTACAAATTCAGAGAAAGAAGCTGTTGAGCATATCTACCGTCAGTTACGAAATGCTGAACCGCCAGATTATGATACTGCAAAAGGTATTATTAATAAATTATTCTTTTCTGAACAACGTTATAGCCTCGGTGAGGTAGGTCGTTACAGAATGAATAAAAAATTAGGACTTGATATTGATATCGAACAAGAGGTATTGACGAAGTTAGATATCATTACCATCATTAAAAACTTAATTAAATTAGTAAACTCAAAGGCAGAAGTTGATGACATTGATCACTTATCAAATCGTCGTGTAAGAACTGTAGGAGAGCAGTTAGCAGGACAGTTTGGTGTTGGTCTATCGCGTATGGCAAGAACCATTCGTGAGCGCATGAATGTTCGTGATAATGAAGTGTTCACGCCAATTGATTTGATTAATGCAAAGACTTTATCATCTGTTATAAACTCATTCTTTGGTACTAACCAATTATCTCAATTTATGGATCAAACCAATCCATTAGCTGAGATTACGCATAAGCGTAGATTATCGGCATTAGGACCTGGAGGTTTATCAAGAGAAAGAGCTGGTTTTGAGGTGCGTGATGTTCACTACACACATTATGGTCGTCTATGCCCAATTGAAACACCTGAAGGACCAAATATTGGTCTAATCTCTTCACTATCTGTGTATGCTAAAGTGAATAATTTAGGATTCATCGAGACACCCTACCGCGAAGTTGTTGAGGGCAATGTAGATGTAAAGAAAGAACCTATTTATTTAAGTGCTGAAGAAGAAGAAGGTAAAAAAATTGCCCAATCTAATTTAGATCTTGATACTAGTGGTAACATTACGTTAGATAAAGTTGTTGCTCGTGAAGAAGGTGATTTTCCATTAGTAACACCATCTGATGTAGATTATATGGATGTTTCACCAAATCAGATTTCATCTATTTCGGCTTCGTTAATTCCGTTCTTAGAACATGATGATGCGAACCGTGCTTTGATGGGATCGAATATGATGCGTCAGGCAGTTCCATTAATGCGTCCTGAATCACCAATCGTAGGTACAGGTTTAGAGCGTAGAGTTGCTACTGATTCAAGAATTTTGATTAATGCAGAAGGAAATGGTGTGGTTGAATATGTAGATTCTGATAAGATTACCATCAAATATGATCGTAATGATGAGCAGAAGCTTGTGAGCTTTGATGAAGATGAGAAAACATATAACTTAATTAAGTTTAGAAAAACAAATCAAGGTACTTCAATTAACCTACACCCAATTGTTCAAAAAGGAGATAAGGTTAAAAAAGGACAAGTGCTATGTGAAGGATATGCTACCGAAAAAGGTGAATTAGCATTAGGTAGAAATATGAAAGTAGCCTTTATGCCTTGGAAAGGGTATAACTTTGAGGATGCAATTGTGATTTCTGAAAGAGTAGTTCGAGAAGATGTATTTACTTCTATTCATATCGACGAGTATTCTTTAGATGTTCGTGATACAAAATTAGGAGCTGAAGAATTAACAGCAGATATTCCTAATGTATCAGAAGAAGCTACGAAAGACCTTGATGAAAATGGAATGATTCGTATTGGTGCTGAAGTGAAGCCTGGTGATATCCTTATCGGAAAAATTACACCAAAAGGTGAATCTGACCCAACGCCAGAAGAGAAATTACTTCGTGCTATTTTCGGTGATAATGCAGGTGATGTAAAAGACGCGTCTCTTAAGGCCTCTCCTTCACTAAAAGGAGTAGTAATCGACAAGAAATTATTTAAGAGAACTATTAAAGATAAGACGAAACGAAGTCAAGATAAAGAAGAACTAGAGCGATTAGAAGCAGATTTTACTTCTAAATTCGTAGTGCTTAAAGATCGTTTAGTAGAGAAATTATTCAAACTCGTAAATGGTAAAACGGCCCAAGGCATACAGAATGATCTTGGCGAAGAAATTTTACCAAAAGGTAAGAAGTTTACTTTAAAAATGTTAAATGCTGTAAATGATTTTGAGCACTTAACGAAAGGTACCTGGACTACCGATACACATACGAATAAATTAATTAGTGAATTAATTCACAATTACAAGATTAAAGTAAGTGACTTACAAGGTGCTTTACGTCGTGAGAAATTTACAATTACCGTTGGTGATGAATTACCTGCAGGTATTGTAAAATTAGCAAAGATTTATGTTGCTAAGAAACGTAAGCTAAAGGTAGGTGATAAGATGGCGGGTCGTCATGGTAACAAAGGTATTGTAGCTCGTATTGTTAGAGCTGAAGATATGCCATTCTTAGAAGATGGAACTCCAGTAGATATTGTATTGAATCCATTAGGTGTACCATCGCGTATGAATATTGGTCAGATTTATGAAACTGTTCTTGGGTGGGCAGGTCAGAAATTAGATCAGAAATATGCAACACCAATTTTTGATGGTGCTTCAATAGATCAGATTACAGAATTAACAAATAAAGCAGGTGTACCAGAATTTGGACACACCTATTTATATGACGGTGGTACAGGTGAACGGTTCGATCAGCCAGCTACTGTTGGTGTAATCTATATGATCAAATTAGGACATATGATTGAAGATAAGATGCACGCACGTTCTATAGGACCTTACTCATTAATTACACAACAACCATTAGGTGGTAAAGCACAGTTTGGTGGTCAACGTTTTGGTGAGATGGAAGTATGGGCACTAGAAGCTTATGGAGCATCGAGTACCTTACGTGAAATCTTAACTGTAAAGTCTGATGATGTATTAGGTAGAGCTAAGACGTACGAGTCTATCGTAAAAGGTGAACCTATGCCAGAACCTGGCTTACCAGAATCATTCAACGTATTAATGCACGAACTGAAAGGTTTAGGTTTAGACGTTAGATTAGAAGAATAATTCATTTCTATACCTACCCGTATTATTCAGGCAGGTATAGAAAACTTTAAATTTTACAATACAACATAGTACTATAACATATCATGGCAAAACAAAGAGAAAAGTACACTGTAAAAAAATTCAATAAAATTTCTATTGGTTTAGCTTCACCAGAAGCTATTCTTGAAACCTCAAGAGGTGAGGTTTTAAAACCAGAGACCATCAACTATCGTACGCATAAACCTGAAAGAGATGGTTTATTTTGTGAACGTATTTTTGGTCCTATTAAAGATTATGAGTGTGCTTGTGGTAAGTATAAGCGTATTCGTTATAAGGGAATTATCTGTGACCGATGTGGTGTAGAAGTAACTGAAAAGAAAGTTCGTAGAGATAGAGTGGGACACATTAATTTAGTAGTTCCTGTTGCACATATTTGGTATTTTAGATCATTACCAAATAAGATGGGGTATCTTTTAGGGTTACCCTCTAAGAAATTAGATATGATCATTTACTACGAACGTTACGTAGTAATTCAACCTGCGGGAGCAACAAATGCTGAAGGAGAGCCATTACAAAAAATGGATTTCTTAACGGAAGAAGAATATTTGGATATTTTAGAATCGTTCCCAGTTGAAAATCAATATTTAGATGATACTGACCCTAATAAGTTTATCGCTAAAATGGGTGCTGAATGTTTAATTGACCTTTTAGCACGTATAGACTTAGATGAATTATCATATGAATTAAGACATAAAGCAAATACTGAGACTTCGAAACAACGTAAGATGGAAGCATTGAAACGTTTGAATGTTGTAGAGTCTTTCCGTGAAGCGAATAAGAATAGAGAGAATAAACCAGAATGGATGATCATGAAGGTGGTACCAGTTACACCACCAGAATTACGTCCGTTAGTTCCATTAGATGGGGGTCGTTTTGCTACATCTGATTTAAATGATCTTTATCGTCGTGTAATTATTCGTAACAATCGTTTAAAAAGATTAATGGAGATTAAAGCTCCTGAAGTAATTTTACGTAATGAGAAACGTATGTTACAAGAATCTGTAGATTCATTATTTGATAACACACGTAAATCATCAGCAGTTAAAACAGAATCTAATAGACCTTTAAAATCATTATCAGATTCCTTAAAGGGTAAGCAAGGACGTTTCCGTCAAAACTTATTAGGTAAGCGTGTTGATTATTCTGCACGTTCGGTAATTGTTGTTGGCCCAGAATTAAAGTTATATGAGTGTGGATTGCCAAAAGATATGGCAGCAGAGCTTTATAAACCTTTTATTATTCGTAAATTAATAGAAAGAGGTATTGTAAAAACTGTAAAATCTGCAAAGAAAATTATAGATAAGCGTGAGCCAGTAGTATGGGATATTCTTGAAAATGTTTTAAAAGGACATCCAGTATTACTCAACCGTGCTCCTACATTACACCGTTTAGGTATTCAAGCATTTCAACCGAAATTAATTGAAGGTAAAGCGATTCAATTACACCCATTAGTATGTACGGCATTTAACGCCGATTTTGATGGTGACCAGATGGCAGTACATTTACCTTTAGGTCCTGAGGCTATTTTAGAAGCACAGTTATTAATGCTAGCTTCTCATAGTATTTTGAATCCGGCAAACGGTTCACCAATTACGGTACCTTCTCAAGATATGGTTCTTGGTTTATATTATATGACCAAAGAGCGTAGATCAACGAAAGATCATAAAGTAAAAGGAGAAGGAAGTACATTCTATTCTCCAGAAGAAGTAACCATTGCTTTTAACGAAAAGCAAGTGGACTTAAATGCTGGAATTAAAGTACGTACTAAAGATCTTGATGAGAACGGAGAGTTAACTACACAAATTATTGAAACTACAGTAGGTAGAGTTTTATTTAATGAAGTGGTTCCTGAAGAAGCTGGGTATATTAATGCTGTATTGACTAAAAAATCATTAAGAGATATTATTGGTGATATTTTAAAAGCTACAGATGTACCTAGAACAGGTGAATTCTTAGATGCTATTAAAGGAATGGGGTATCAATTCGCTTTCAGAGGCGGATTGTCATTTAGTTTAGGTGATATCATTATTCCTGAAGAGAAACATAAAATGATCTCTGATGCTAATGAGCAAGTAGATACCATTATAGCAAGCTATAATATGGGTATGTTAACAAATAAAGAACGTTACAATCAGGTAATTGATATTTGGGGATCTACCAATAATAAATTGACTGAATTGTCGATGAAACGTCTTCGCGAAGATCAACAAGGATTTAACTCAGTATATATGATGTTAGATTCTGGTGCGAGGGGATCTAAAGAACAGATTCGTCAGTTAACAGGTATGCGTGGTTTGATGGCAAAGCCTAAAAAATCTACTGCAGGTGGTGGTGAGATTATTGAAAACCCTATTCTTTCTAACTTTAAAGAAGGACTTTCAATTCTAGAATACTTTATCTCTACGCACGGTGCACGTAAAGGTCTTGCCGATACGGCTTTAAAAACTGCCGATGCAGGTTATTTAACACGTCGTTTAGTTGATGTATCTCAAGACGTAATTATTAATGAAACAGATTGTGGTACATTAAGAGGTCTAGAGGTTAATCCTTTAAAGAAGAATGATGAAATCGTCGAAACTTTAGGAGAAAGAATTTTGGGAAGAATTTCTTTAAATGATGTATATGCCCCAGGTACTGATGATTTATTGGTAAGTGCAGGAGAACTTATCGATGAAGATGTTGTTAGAAAAATAGAGGGCTCAGATATCGAATCTGTAGATGTACGTTCTGCCTTAACATGTGAATCTTCTAGAGGTATTTGTGCGAATTGTTATGGCCATAGTTTGTCAACTCGTAAAATGGTTCAAATTGGTGAGGCTGTAGGTGTTATTGCTGCACAGTCGATCGGTGAACCAGGTACGCAGTTAACATTACGTACGTTCCACGTAGGTGGTATTGCTGGTAATATTTCAGAAGAAAACTCACTTACTGCTAAGTTTAATGGAACTATAGAAATTGATGATTTAAAGACAGTTGAAGGACTTGATAATGATGGAAATAAAGTAGATATCGTTATTTCTAGAACTTCAGAAATTAAGGTTATCGATAGTAAGTCTGGTCTTACTTTAAGTACGAATAATATACCTTATGGTTCTCATATCTTAGTAAAAGATGCGAAGTCAATTAAGAAAGGTGATGTTATTTGTAAATGGGATCCTTATAACGGTGTAATTGTATCTGAATTTGCGGGTAAGGTAGCATTCGAAAATATTCAACAAGGTATTACATATCAAGTTGAGATTGATGAGCAAACAGGTTTCCAAGAGAAAGTAATTTCTGAATCTAAGAATAAAAAGATTGCCCCAACTTTAATTATTGAAGATAAAAAAGGAGAAACAGTACGTTCATACAGTTTACCAGTAGGTGCGCATTTAATGGTTGATGAAGGTGATGAGATTGAAGCAGGTAAGATTTTAGTGAAGATTCCACGTAAATCAGGTAAAGCAGGCGATATTACAGGTGGTTTACCACGTGTAACCGAATTGTTTGAAGCACGTGATCCATCGAACCCAGCTGTCGTTTCTGAAATTGATGGTGTTGTATCTTTTGGTAAAATCAAGCGAGGTAATCGTGAAATTATTGTAGAGTCTAAACTAGGAGATATTAAGAAGTATTTGGTAAAACTATCAAATCAAATTTTAGTACAAGAAAATGACTTTATTAAAGCAGGTATGCCTTTATCTGATGGAGCTACAACTCCTTCTGATATTTTAAAGATCAAAGGTCCTGCGGCAGTGCAAGAATATTTAGTAAATGAAATTCAAGAAGTATATCGTTTACAAGGTGTGAAGATTAATGATAAACACTTTGAAGTGGTAGTACGTCAAATGATGCGTAAAGTGAAGATTATTGATTCTGGTGATACTATTTTCTTAGAAAGTCAATTGGTACATAAAAATGATTTCATTGAAGAAAATGATGCTATTTATGGTATGAAAGTAGTTGAAAATGCTGGTGATTCTGAAAATTTAAAAGCAGGTCAAATTATCACTACACGTAAATTAAGAGATGAAAACTCTATTTTACGTAGAGCAGATAAAGCATTAGTAGAAGCGAGAGATGCGGTTCCTGCAACAGCAGAACCAATCTTACAAGGTATTACGAGAGCTTCATTACAAACGAAATCATTTATTTCTGCGGCTTCGTTCCAAGAGACTACTAAAGTATTAAATCAAGCTGCAGTAAGTGGTAAGATTGATTATTTAGAAGGCTTAAAAGAGAATGTAATTGTAGGTAAGAAAATACCTGCTGGTACTGGTATGCGTTTCTATGATAATTTAATTGTAGGTTCTAACGAAGAAATAGAAGAAGTTAATTAACTATGGCAAAGCAAGAAAAAGACCATAAGCAATTAGATATAGAGCTCGATCAAGAAGTTGCTGAAGGAACGTATTCTAATTTAGCAATCATTAATCACTCAGTTTCAGAATTTGTTGTTGATTTTATTAATGTAATGCCAGGTGTACCTAAGGCAAAAGTAAAATCTCGAATCATTTTAACGCCGCAACATGCTAAACGATTAACGAAAGCATTGGCTGAAAATGTGAAACGATTTGAAAGTGCCCATGGTGAAATTAAAGATTACGAGCAACCTCCAATTCCGTTAAATTTTGGTCCTGCTGGTCAAGCATAAATAACAAAACGCCGAACATTAGTTCGGCGTTTTTCTTTATTAATAAAACTTAAAAAACCCACTTAAAATTGAGTGGGTTTTAATTTTGGTGGGCAATGAGGGATTCGAACCCCCGACCCCCTCGGTGTAAACGAGGTGCTCTGAACCAACTGAGCTAATTGCCCTAAGCGGATGCAAATATAATTTAGTTTTTATTTCTAGCAAAGATTTTAATTGAAAATTTTATAAAACTTCTGCTACTACAAAAGTACTCCCTCCAACATAAATCATATCTCTTTTTTTTGCCATTTTTAAAGAAGCTTTATAAGCATCTTGAACCGAAGTATATACCTCACCTTTCAACTTAAATTCACTAGCAGCAGATTTCAAATTTTCAGCTTCTAAACCTCTAGGTATATTAGGTTTACAAAAATAATACGTCGCCTTTTTTGGAAACATTGGTAAAATGTTTTTTAAATTTTTATCATTTACAACCCCTAGTACTATATGTAAATTTTCGAAATTCTCTTTGGTAAGTTGGTGTAATACATAGGTAAGCCCTTCTTTATTATGAGCCGTATCACAAATTACTTTAGGTTCTTTTTGCAAAACTTGCCATCTTCCTTGTAAACTTGTGTTCCTAACTACATTCAAAAGTCCTTTTTTAATATGTGTTTCTAAAACATTAAATCCATGTAAATTTTGAATAGTAGCTACTGCCGTTTTTATATTTTTTTGCTGATAGTCTCCTAACAAATCTGTTTTGTACTTTTTTATTTTTTCTTCTTCGGCATACACTAATGTTGTTTTACGTTCTTTGGCGATTCTTTTAAAAACGTTGGTAGTTTCATCTTGTCGTTCTCCTATGATTACAGGAATACTTTCTTTGATAATTCCTGCTTTTTCAAATGCTATTTCTGGCAGTGTTTCCCCTAAAAACTGCGTATGATCATACCCTATGTTCGTAATTACAGAAACTTTAGGAATGATAATATTGGTAGAATCTAACCTTCCTCCTAAACCAACTTCAATAATAGCAATGTCAACTTCCGCTTTAGCGAAATAGTAAAAAGCGAACCCAACAGTCATTTCAAAAAAGGAAAGGCCTTGTTTCTCTAAAAATTGTTTCTTTTTATAAATAAAATCAATGACATCTTGTTCTGGTATCATCGTACCATTAACTTTAATACGCTCTCGAAAATCTTTTAAATGGGGTGAAGTATATAAACCAACTTTGTAACCGGCTTCCTGTAAAATGGAAGCCAACATATGACTTGTAGAACCTTTACCATTGGTGCCAGCCACATGAATGCTTTTAAATTTCTTCTGTGGATTACCGAGGTATTCTGCTAAAGCTAAGGTATTGGTAAGATCTTTCTTAAACGCCATTTTACCTTGACGTTGATACATCGGAAGTTGTGCAAACATCCAACCTAAAGTTTCCTGATAATTCAACTTAATTTGATAAAGAGAAATTATAGATTATAGATCCTACTTGTTTTGTAGGAGCTTTGTTATCTGAATTAAATCGTGTTTTTAAAGCTGCTTCTTTTGCTCTTTTTAATAAACAAGATGCAGAATTCGTAGTACCCTTAATACCTGGTGTAGCTGCAATAACTCTGCCCGATTTATCTACCGAAATACTCACTACTACTCTACCTTCTTCATTACAATCATACGTAGGTTTAGGCTTAGCAACCGCTTTTCGATTACTTAGACGATAATTGCCACTATTACCCGACCCTCCTGATCCGTAATAACCACTTGCATTAGGATCTCCGTTCGGATTTCCTTTGTCACCAGCTCTACTGTCATCACCTTCACCACCAGTTGCTGTACCTTCAGAATTATTAAGACCACCCATCATGGCATCTAGCTTCTTACGCTTTGCTTCTTGTTCTGCTTTTTTGCGTGCCTCTGCAGCTTTACGAGCACGTTCTTTTCGTTCAGCTTCAGCTTTTTCTCGTTGTAATTTTTCTTCTGCCTTACGTTTAGCATCGGCTTCGGCTTTGCGCCTTGCCTCTTCAGCTTTTTTTATTTTAATTGATTCTTCATCTTCAGAAGTAACTATATCTTCAGCCTTTGCTTCAGGAGCAGATACTGATTCTTCAACAGGCGTTTCTTCTACTACCTCTTCTTCTACTGCTGTTTCTTCTATAGGTTCTTCTTGCTGAGGCTCAGATCTAATAGGCTCATTGGGCTGAATATTCCCACTACCATAATCTGTAGTTCCAAAGTTAACAGCAATACCCAATTCTTCTGGAGGATCTAAATAGGTCATTCCTAAAGTAAATATCATAAAAAGCAATAACGCCATAAGCACTGAAGTTATGGCAGCAGATTTTCTTTTATGTGGTGTATCTAAAAATGACATGATATATATTATCTATTTCGGTCGTACAGCCAAAATTACTTTAAATTTATTTCTATTAGCAACATCCATGACTAGTACAGCTTTTTCTATGGGAACTGATTCTTCTACTCTTAGCAGTACCGTTGGTGTTTCTTTGTCTGCTAATAATTTACGTAATTCTCCTTCGATACTTTCTTCACTAACTTGTTTATTATTTACATAATAATTTTCGTTCTTCTTAATACTTACCGATACATTTTGAGTATTGGTAGATTTTCCTTTAGCCTTAGGTAAAATAAGATCTAAAGCATTAGGTGAATTTGCCGTAAGCATGAAAAAGATTAATAACAGAAAAACGATATCTGTCATAGAAGACATGCTAAACTCAGGACTTACTTTATTTCTGTTTTTAAATTTCATAAATACTACTAAGCAGGTTCATTCAATAAATCTAAAAATTCAACCGCTTTAGCTTCCATCTGATGTACTACTTTATCGGTTCTAACCACTAAATGGTTATAAGCGATATATGCTATGATACCAACCACTAAACCTGCTACGGTAGTTGTCATCGCAGTGTAAATACCAGATGCTAATGAACCCATTTCAGCTTGGCCCCCACTTGTAGCCATTTCATGAAAGGCAAGAATCATACCAACTACCGTACCTAGAAATCCTATCATAGGCGCCGCACCAGCAATAGTTGCTAATATACTTACATTTTTCTCTAACTTATAAATTTCTAAGCTTCCTGCATTTTCGATGGCTTTATTAATATCTTCTAAAGGTTTACCAATTCTTGAAACTCCTTTTTCAATCAATCGCGCGGCAGGCGAAGGTTGTTGCGCACAAAGAATCTGAGCAGCCTCTAACTTACCGTTAGACACATGATCTCTTATTTGATTCATAAAGTTTTTATCGGTTTTTGATGCTGCTTTAATAGCAAAGAAACGCTCAAAATAAATATATAAACCAACCACTAAAAGTACTAACAATACCAGAATAACGACTTGACCACCAAGGCCTCCATCCATGATTAATTGATAAATTGATAAGGTTTTTTCTTCTGACGTTACTTCTTCTAAAGCACCTTGAGCAACTTCTGCTCCTTCTTGAAAAGTTAAAAACATAAATTTCTTGATATAGGGAATACTACTTCTAAACGAAAATAAATACTTAAAATTGTACTGATATTTATAAAAAAACCCTAACAAAATTGTCAGGGTTAAATAGTCTATTTTTATTGTTTAAAATAAGGTTCTTGTAAACATAAAAACAGCTGCTCCCGCAATGAATCCTAAGAAGGCTAACCAGCTTATTTTCTTTAAGTACCAAAAGAAATCTATTTTTTCCATACCCATAGCTACTACACCTGCAGCAGACCCAATAATTAACATACTACCGCCTGTACCAGCAGAATATGCTATAAAATGCCATAGTTCATTATCTAAAGGTTCAGAAAACATACCTAGACTTGCTGCCACTAATGGCACATTATCTATGATTGCAGAGCCAATACCTAGTAAAATAACTACTAAATCAGAAATGCCTTCACCATGTAACTCTGTACCCAATAAAGGTACTGATTCTTTTAATGTAGTTGCAAAATTAAACAGAATACCTAGCGATTCTAATGCTGCCACAGCTAATAAAATACCTAAGAAAAATAAGATACTTGGCATTTCTATTTTAGATAAAGCTCCATGTACAGGACTATAATGTGCCCCTGCATCGTGGCCATCGTGGTCATCATCGACAGATGATATACTGAATTTTGATTTACTATAAATCTCAGCAAATACTGCCACTACTGCTAATGAAAGCATCATGCCTACATATGGTGGCAAGTGCGTTACTGTTTTAAATATCGGCACAAAAATAATAGCTCCTAAACCTAAGTAAAACATGGTTGCTCCTTTAGGATTAATTGGTTCATCATCTTCATCTTTTGTTTCTATTTTTCCTTTAAAGGCTTTCATTCTTGAAGCAATTAAAGTAGGCACCAACATACATACTAAAGAAGGTATTAATAAATAACCTATTAAATGACCTGTTGATACCTTTTTTGCAATCCAAAGCATGGTAGTTGTTACATCTCCTATAGGAGACCATGCTCCTCCGGCATTAGCCGCTATAATAATTAAACCAGCAAACCAAATTCTATCTTCACGACTTGGCACTATCTTTCTAAGAATTGTAATTAATACAATTGTTGCGGTTAAATTATCAATAATTGCAGAGAGTATAAATGCTAAAAAAGCAAAAATCCAAAGTAGTTTAGATTTACTTTTTGTTTTTACAAAACTCTTAATTGTAGCAAAACCATTAAAATAATCTATAATTTCAACAATGGTCATGGCTCCTAACAAGAACACTAATATTTCTGCTGTTTTACCCAAGTGATGCAGTAATGTTTCTTCCATTAAATGCATCTTATTTTCATGCGTTAAGCCCGAAAAATTCTCGACTAAAGCATGCTTACCAGAATCAAACCAAGTAGTAAACCCGTCGATACCAAAAGCTACTAATGCCCAACAAATAGCCATCATAGCTAGAGCAGGAATAAGCTTATCTAGTTTTAAATTATGTTCTAATGTAATTGCAAGGTAGCCTAATACAAAGACTAAAATTATAAATGATTCCATTGGTTAGTTTTAGTGATTTAAAGATATAAAATTAAATCAATTGTTCAAGGGCTATCTCAAAAGCAGTTGCACTAATGTGATTTTTTGATGATTTCTTAATATACACATTATGTAACGCTTTTTTAATTACTTCTGAAGTATCATTAAAAATTGCTTTATCATTCATAGCTACCCTTCTTTCCATAAAATAGGCAAAAACACGCGCCATACCACAGTTTGATATGAAGTCTGGTATAAGACTTACTTTGCTATCAGTATCCTCCATAATAGGGCCAAAGAAAATTTCTTTATCTGCAAAAGGAACATTTGCTCCACATGATATTACCTCTAAGCCTGAACTGATCATTTCATCTATTTGTTCTTGCGTGATTAACCTCGAAGCAGCACAAGGAGCAAAAATTTCACAAGGAAGTTTCCAAATTTTCTGATTCATTTCTTCAAAAGGAATCATCTTATCAGCAATTAGCGTATTCCCTTTTTTATTTAAGAAAAATTGTCTTATTTCTTCAAATGAAAAGCCTTCTTCATTAATAACTCCTCCAGCTCTATCAATTATACCAATTACTTTTGCTCCCATCTGAGCTAAATAATATGCCGCGGCAGAACCTACATTACCAAAACCTTGAATAACCGCTCTTTTTCCTTTTACATCACCACCATAAATCGAATAATAATGCTTAACAGCTTCTGCGACACCAAAACCCGTAATCATATCTGCTACTGTATATTTTTTAGATACATCGGGTGTATAAGAGCTATCTTCAATTACTTTAATAACACCATGTCTTAATTGACCAATTCTATTAATTTTATCGGCTTCTGTAGGTTTAAAATGACCATTAAAAACCCCTTCTTGAGGATGCCATACACCACTATCTTCTGTAATCGGAATTACTTCATGTATTTCATCAACATTCAGGTCTCCACCAGTACCATAATAGTTTTTTAATAATGGGGCAACTGCTTTATACCAACGCTTCAAAACACCTTCTTTTCTAGGGTCTCTAGGGTCAAAATTAATACCCGATTTTGCACCACCAATTGCTGGTCCAGAAACTGTAAATTTTACTTCCATTGTTTTTGCAAGCGATAGTACCTCATTCATATCTAACCCTTTACGCATTCTCGTTCCGCCACCCGCAGCTCCGCCACGTAGTGAATTAATAACCGTCCAACCTTCAGCCTCTGTTTCAGGGTCTTTCCAATTAAAAACAATTTCTGGTTGTTTATTCTCGTATTTTTGTAGTAATTTTTTCATAGTATGTCTTCGATAAGTCAAATTTTATTTTGCTATTTATTCAAAAATTCATCAACAAATATAAAGTAATATCCTACAAAAATACTTATCTAAAACAGTAAAATATAACAGGCTTTTAAGAATCACAATTCTTTAAAAAAATATAAAAATTAGTATCTTTACAGTCAATTATTTTAACTAAAACCACTTTAATAAGAACTATGGATTTTAACCTCACTGAAGAGCATTTAATGATTCGTAACGCCGCTAGAGATTTTGCACAAACAGAATTACTACCGGGAGTTATTGAAAGAGATGATAAGCAAGAGTTTCCTAACGAATTAGTACGTAAAATGGGGGAACTTGGTTTTATGGGGGTAATGGTTGATCCAAAATACGGAGGTAGTGGTATGGATTCCATTTCTTACGTATTGATTATGGAAGAATTATCAAAAATAGATGCGTCAGCTTCTGTAATGGTATCGGTTAATAATTCTTTAGTTTGTTATGGTTTACAAGCCTTCGGAACCGAAGAACAAAAACAAAAATACCTAACCAAATTAGCATCTGGCGAACAGATTGGTGCATTCTGTTTAAGTGAACCAGAAGCTGGTTCTGATGCTACTTCGCAAGCCACTACAGCTATAGATAAAGGTGATCATTATGTTATTAATGGTACTAAGAACTGGATTACTAATGGTGGTCGCTCTGATGTATATCTCGTCATCGCCCAAACAGATCGAGATAAAGGTCATCGAGGTATTAATGCCTTTATTGTTGAAAAAGGTACTCCAGGGTTTGACATCGGTCCTAAAGAAGACAAACTAGGTATTCGTGGCAGTGATACACATACCTTACAGTTTAACGATGTAAAAGTTCCGAAAGAAAATAGAATTGGTGAAGATGGATTTGGTTTTAAATTCGCAATGAAAACTTTATCTGGTGGAAGAATCGGTATCGCTGCTCAGGCTTTAGGTATTGCTTCTGGTGCTTATGAACTGGCACTAAAATACTCTAAAGAACGCAAAGCATTTGGCACTGAAATATGTAACCATCAAGCTATCGCTTTTAAATTGGCAGATATGTACACAGAAATTGAAGCAGCTAGACATCTGGTAATGAAAGCTGCTTGGGATAAAGATCAAGGCAATAATTATGATCGTACTAGTGCTATGGCAAAATTATATGCATCTAAAGTAGCTATGGAACATACTGTTGAAGCTGTTCAAATTCATGGAGGTAATGGTTTTGTGAAAGAATATCATGTAGAGCGTTTAATGCGCGATGCTAAGATTACTCAAATTTATGAAGGTACTTCAGAGATTCAGAAAATTGTGATTTCTCGTAGCTTACTTAAAGAGTAATTTATTTTAAAAAAAAATATGAATCCACCTATTTGGTGGATTTTTTTGTTTAAAAGTTTTTATATAACTCAATTGAGCTTGAGACTACTTTTTTAACGTAACAAAATACAAATGTAAACCCGAAGCTGGAGCAATATTTTTGATAAAAGTATCTTTAGATACTCCTAGTAAACTATCTTTAATATAGTCTAAATCTATGATTCCTTTTCCTAAATCTACTAAAGTTCCCATAATTAGTCTGATTTGGTTTCTTAAAAAACCGCTTCCTCTAACAATCAACACGAAACTCTTTTCAGGAAAGAAAGAAGCAGTCAATTCAGTATTTTCTATAATTTCACAATAATCGATAATTCGTTGCACTTTTGTTTCAGCAGATGGTTTTGTACAGTAAAGTTTAAAATTATGATGTCCTTTAAATAATTTGGCACCTTGTTGCATTAGTTCAATATCTAGCTTATCTAAAAATCCAACTAAAAATGGTGCACAATATGGATGGTTTTTCTCACCAAAGGAAAAATAATAACGATACTCTTTTACTTTTGGATGCTGAATAATATTAAAATTCTTATCATCGAGTTTACTAATCGTATTTACACGTACATCACTAGGTGAGTTCATATTAAAACTTTGCAAAAATACATCCTGATCTACTTCTGTATCAGTAAATAATTGAAAAATATAATCCGTTGACGATACTTTTGCATCCGTTCTTCCAACTCCTAAGGTCTTAAATTGAATATCTTTAAAAACAAACTTTAATGTTTTATCCAAAACAAAGTGCACTGTTTTAAGATGAGGCTGTTTTTGCCAACCATGTAATCGAAAGCCTAAATATTGAAACCGTACCAAATATGTAAAATTGTAATCCATTAATTTTATTGTTAAAATAAAGAAAGTATATATATACATTGAGACTCAATTTGTAAATTTAAAACAAAAACATATGCTGCTTAAACTTACGAGCTATTTCATTATCGTTTTTTGCCTTTTATTTTTTCAGACCAATGCACAAGAAAAATTTACTCTAAGTGGGACTATTTCAGAAGCTACTAGTAATGAAACTTTAATTGGTGTATCGATAATAATCTCAGAACTTAATACAGGAACAACAACAAATGAATATGGTTTTTACTCTATTACACTACCCAAAGGAGAATATACTATTTATATTAGTTATTTAGGTTTTGATAATCTTTCTCAAAAAATAACACTAGACAAAAATCTGAAATTAAACTTTGAACTTAAACAGACCTCAGAAGAACTTAATGAAGTAGTTATTAAAGGCGATGTAGAAAAACTAAACATACGTACCCCACAAATGAGCGTTAGCGCTCTTAAAATTGAGACAATTAAAAGTATTCCTGTCGTTTTAGGAGAAGCAGATGTTGTAAAATCTTTATTATTGTTACCAGGTGTAACAAGTGCAGGTGAAGCTTCATCTGGGTTTAATGTAAGAGGTGGGGCAGCAGATCAAAATCTAATTCTCTTAGATGAAGCTACAATCTTTAATTCTTCACATTTATTCGGTTTTTTCTCTGTTTTTAATCCTGATGCAATTAAAGACGTAAAACTTTATAAAGGAGGTATTCCAGCTAGATATGGTGGTCGCGTGTCTTCAGTATTAGAAATTTTTCAAAAAGAGGGCAATAGTAAAGAATTAAAAGTAAATGGTGGAATTGGAGCTGTAGCGAGTCGTTTACTAGTAGAAGGACCTATAAAAAAGGATAAATCGGCATTTTTATTTGGAGGTAGAGCATCGTACGCTCACTTATTTTTACCTTTATTTGATATTGAAAATTCAGCTTATTTCTACGATGTAAATACCAAGCTTAATAGTAAAATTAATGATAGAAATAATATTTTTTTATCGGGATATTTTGGCAGAGACCTCTTTAGCATTGATGATAGCTTTGTAAATACCTACGGAAATACCTTAGTTAATTTTAGATGGAACCATCTTTTCTCAGATAAACTATTTTCTAACCTCTCATTAATATATTCTGATTATGATTATGGATTAGAGCTTGACTTTGTTGGATTTAAATGGAATTCGGGAATTCTAAATTTTAATACAAAGTATGACCTAAAACATTATATAAACGACAAGTTTCAAATGAACTATGGCCTAAATAACATCTATTATGTTTTTAACCCAGGAAAAATAGAGCCTAATCGATCTGATTCGGGCATTCTTAAAAAACAATTAACAAAAAAGTATGCAAATGAAAGTGCAATATATGTTGATATAGAACATAAAATAACTAAAAAACTAAGCATGCAATATGGCTTGAGGTTAAGTCATTTTATAAGATTAGGTCAAGATGAATTATTCATTTATGAAAATAATAACCCTGTAGAATTTGATCCATTTTTATTAACTTATCAAGAAGCAACACCTATTGATACTATACAATCAGGTAGATCAGAACAACTAGCTAATTTTACAAATTTAGAACCTCGATTTTCGCTGGCATATTCATTCAATGAAAATAGTTCTTTAAAGGCTAGTTACATACATATGGCTCAATACTTACACCTACTTTCTAATACGAGTTCACCTACTCCGCTTGATGTTTGGACACCAAGCGGGCCATTTGTAGAACCACAAATTTTAGATCAATATGCACTAGGCTATTTTAAAAATATTAAAGATGGTATTTATAGTATTGAAACTGAGGTCTTCTATAAAGATATCGAAAATCGTATAGATTATATCGATGGTGCACAACTTATAGCCAATAATGCTATAGAACAAGTTATACTTAATGGAGAAGCAAGAGCATATGGGCTAGAGTTTTTATTTAGAAAGAATGAAGGAAATTTTAAAGGATGGCTTGCTTATACCTTATCTAAATCTGAACAAAGAACATTAGGAAGAATACCCGCTGTAGATAATGGAAGAAATGATCGAGAAACCGGAATTAACTTTGGTGAATGGTACAATACACCTTTTGATAAGACACATGACATAGCACTATATATGAGCTATGATTTAAGTAAAAAATGGAATTTTAATACCAATTTTATTTTTCAAACTGGGCAACCAACGAACTACCCAATAGGGCAATTTGAAATTCAAGGTCTTACAATTCCATATTATGGATTAAGAAATGTAGAAAGATTACCTAATTATCATCGCATTGATCTTTCAGCTACTTATACACCGAAAGAGAAAAATAAAAAGTGGCGATCAGAATGGGTATTTAGCATTTATAATTTATACAATAGACGAAATGCTGCTTCTATTAATTTTAGGAGGAATCAAGATACAGGTACGAATGAAGCCATTAAAACATCGATATTTGGAGTGGTTCCTTCTATAACGTATAACTTTAAATTTTAATCAATGAGAAAAAATCTAATATTAATTTTTGGAATACTTTTTTCGTTAATTGCTTGCGAAGATGTTGTTGAGATCGAAACACCAACAGAACCACCAAGATTAATTGTTGATGCGATTATTAGAGTTGATCAGAATAATCCCGAATTTATTAAAATTAAGGTCAGCGAAACCAGTGCCTTCTTTGAAGACATTCCTGCCACATCCATCGATCAAATGACCCTTCTAGAATCAATTTCTTCCAGAGTACTTGTATTTACAGCTTCCCCTGATGAACCTGGAATTTATATTACCAATGACGGTCTAACAACTACATTAATAGACGGAGAATGGATACTTCAAATAAACTATAAAGACGAAATATACAAATCTCAAACACAATTTGTTCCTACTGTTCCAATAAATACTATCGTTCAAGGAACTGGTACTTTAATTGATGAAGATGATACCGAAATTATTGTAACCTTTACAGATAGTGAAAGTAGAGATGATTTCTATTTGTTCGATTTCGATTTTAATGAATTTCTTACTACCGAAGATCAGTTTTACCAGGGTCAAGAATTTTCTTTTTCTTATTTCTACGATGATCGTATTGAGCCTGGTCAAGAAATTGAAGTAAGTATTATGGGAGTTGACCAACAATTTTACAATTATATGAATCAAATAATTGATCAAAGTGGAGCTCAAGATTTTGGTCCTTTTGATACTCCTGCTGCTACAGTTCGAGGAAATATTGCCAATGTTACCGAAACAGATAATATTGATTCTTTTGATAATGTAAATCAAATAAACAATTTCGCATTGGGTTATTTTGCTATTATTGAAACTTACACTAAGAAAATTATAATCGAATAAATT